>JAYVFP010000249.1:0-9752 GCA_043773025.1 Archangium sp. | reverse complement strand
ACGATGGATGAGCAGGCGATTCACGATTCACTGCGCGCGGCGGAGGAGCGGCTGGGCCGGCGGCTCGATGAGAAGCCGCGCCCGCACCTGGTCGAGCGTGGGCCGAAGGCGATCGATGTGTTCCAACTCGATCTCGATGGCGCGACAGCGGCGGATCGCCACGCGGCTGCGCAGCCGGGTGCTCAGCATTGTGCGTTGTGGTTTCGGGGGGAAGATTTGTTCGGGCGCAGAGCGGACCTGCTGCGGGCGATCGAAGCACGGCAAGCGGTGGATCCATACGCGACGCTCGACGTGGTGCTGGTGCCCACGCAGCCGTTTCCGCTCGACCTCCTGGGGTTGGTGCAGGGCCGGCTCGATGCAGCGCGACCGAGCTACGCCACGCGGAACTTGAAGCATCGCGGTGAAGAGCACTCCCAGCGGGTCAGCGTGGTGCTGGAGCAGGGGGTCGAGGTGCCGCTCGATTGGGTGCAGGCGGTGATGTCGCAGTCGCAGGTGTTCAGGGAGCAGTCGATGCAGCAGGCCTCTCGTGATGCGGGACGGCTGGGTGATGAGCTGCCAGGTGCGCGCATCGTCGGGAGCTCGAGCGAGGGGTTCGCGCAACTGCAGGCTCAGGCAGATCCCGAGTGTGTGGCGTTCGCGGATCGTGTGCTCGAGGCGCAGTGGCAGCGCAAGGTGCTCGGCTACGGCGACGCCGGAAACTGATCCGTAAAACATCCCCCTTGCGAGAGCGGGGAGAGGTCGGCCAGAGGCCGGGAGAGGGGCCCGGCTCAGGAGCTTCGACGGCCCCTCACCCCGACCTCACTTCAGCTTCGGCGGCCGCGAAACACCATCGGGGGCCGCAGCAGATTTCGGGATGCTCACCAGATGTAATTACTGAGCAGAGATTACGATTGCCATAAACTGCAATTTCGTGTTGTCAGGAAAAACAACGCCCACGTCTTCTGAAGCACCCGAGCCGAGATTGAAAATGGAGTTTCTATAGACACGCTGCGCGCGACCAGTATCTGGGTTAACAAATGCGACTTCATACTGCAGTGACAGTGGCGCGCCTGAGGTGTTCTCAATCGTAAGCATTGTCTCCAAGTTTCCGCGACAGGGGGAGGGAGAAACGAACTCCACTTGCACGAACCTAAAAGCGGCCACTGCTGTGCCGTTGGCGTTTCGCAATAACTCAGTCCGGGAGTCGCGCTGTAGCGGCGAGTTTGTACACAATTCCAAGGTAGCGCCTTGGCCGCCGCCGGTACTTGAGCCGGCGCCGCCTCCGACACCACTGCCTCCTCCTGCTCCAGCCATATCGCTTACGCACGACCTCCCATCGATCTCAGGATCGTACCTACAGACTCGACCTCCGTAGCACGTCGTGCTGTCAACGCACGTGTCACGCGAAGAAGGACAACCGAGAGTACCGAGCAGCAACAAACCCACCAATTTTCGCATGAATGATCTCCGAGTTTTTCTGGCGCGCGAATAGAGAAGAAAAAACGAGAAGCATGTCTTTGTAGGACGCATAACTTAAGCATTGGGCCCGTGACGGTGGCAACCCCATGCACATTGACACGGGGTCGCAGACGCGCCTTCCCTTGGCGTCTGGCCACACTCACTTGGACCTCGTTCGGAAAAGCTGTCTTCGACAAACGTGTCGGTGCTCGCGCAAGCCAAAGGAGGACGTCTCTCGTAGGTGCTACGGGGCGGGACGAATCTCCGCGACAAACCGACCGTTCGCGAACTCGATCGTCAACTCGTCACCAACGGCACCTTCTTGGCCGAGCGCGTTCGCCCACATTCGCTCTTCAATCGGGCGGTCTTGGTTCCTCATCGACGCGTAGTACGAGACGAGCAGCTCCTCTCCCGTATTTTTGAAGAAGACCTTCACCGCGTTCACGTACAGTTTGTCTCCACCAAGTGACGGGAACACACCGCGCTGGTGGAAGAGTCGGGCCATATCCTCGTTGAGGACGATCGCGTTCTTGTCGAGGTCCGTCTTGCTCAGCAGCTTCTTCGCCATCCGCTCACCCCGCCTTCTTCATTTGGCGACCCGGGATCTGCAATGCCGCCAAGACGCTCGCTGCCACGTGCTTCACTACCGGTACGACGACTGAGTTGCCGAACTGGCGATACGCGCGCGTGTCGCTGACTTCGATCTTGAAGTTGGCCGGGTAGCCCATCAGTCGCGCGCACTCTCGAGGAGTCAACCGACGCGGTCGCTTTCCGTGCTGCTTCACCAGAATCTCGGATCCATCCTTGTAGTACCTGGCGCTGAGTGTCCTCGACACGCTGTCCTCGTCGACTGTTCCGAACCCAAAACCGTTGCCGGCCTTCCTGTGCTTCTCGGCGTAGTTCTGGAGGTACTCCCAGAGTTTCGGGCTGAGCGTGTACTTTGGATCGACATCTTCCTTTTCGAGCACCTTCTTCATGCGCGGGTGAGAACCCTCGAGCTCAGGGATCTTGTACTCGATGCTCTTGTCCCTGAACCCGACGATGAAGATTCGTTCTCGGTGCTGGGGCACCACAGCTCGCGCATCGATGACCTTGAAGTCGATGTTGTACTTGAGCTCGTTGCGGAGCGTGTCCTCGATCACCTTGAACGTGTTCCCCTTGTCGTGTGACAGGAGGTTCTTCACGTTCTCCAGAATGAAGGCATCGGGCTTTGACTTCGCGATGATCTCCTTCACGTTGAAGAAGA
Source organism: Archangium sp. (assembly GCA_043773025.1). Classification (GTDB taxonomy): domain Bacteria; phylum Myxococcota; class Myxococcia; order Myxococcales; family Myxococcaceae; genus Archangium_A. Next base: position 7,069 of record JAYVFP010000249.1, on the reverse strand, counting down.
GCGTTCCCTGGGTAGCGTGCTGGAAGCCGTGTTGGCGACCGAGTGCGTTCGCCTTCGACACACCTGCGATGCTGAAAGGCTGACAAGGAAATCCAGCAGTCAGGAGCGTGTGCTTCGGGATATCGCCCACGGGCACCGCGGTGATGTCGCCGTGGGGCTTGTAGCCGTGATTCAGCTCGTAGGTCCGCTGCGCAAACTTGTCCCATTCACTTGCAAACACGCAGCGACCACCAAGTTCCTTGAGAGCTTGGTGGAAGCCGCCAATACCGGCGAAGAGGTCGACGAAAGTGAAGTCGTTGTGCATCGGTACGCCTCTTATACAGGTGACAGATCTTGCCGCCAGGCCCCCTGCCTACTTCGTCTTCACTACGACCTCGTCGCGATGTTTCGTGTTTCGGACGGTGAAGACGGCCTGTGCGACTGAAGCCGGAACCTCAGGATGGTACATGGCAACGCCGACAAACGGCCATTTGGGCTCGTCCCCTTTGGCGAGGGTCGGGTAGACGAGTGCGACACCGACGCCGGACAACACCCCGCCCTTCTGTTTCGCCTCCGCGGCGACCGTGCGGACGTGCTCGGGCGACGTGATGATGTTGAACACCGAGTCCTTGAGCCCGCGTTCGTGGACCGAGACCTGATGGCCGCCCAGTTCGAAGCTGCTGCTCTGCTTCAATTGCGGGAGCATCACGATCCACTCTTTCATCGCGTGCGGATTGCTGGCGAAGAATTCTCGTTCGGCCGCGATGACATCGCGACCATCAGCCCACTTCAGCTGGCTGAGAAAGCGCACGAAGTCGTCTCGTCCAACTTGCCTCATGAGGTGGACGGACGAACCGAACTTCTTCTGGCTCAGCCCGCTTGAGACCAGGGATTCCAGTGCCTGCCAGTTCGACGCCACATCGCGCTTGCTCATCGAAAGGCTTGTCGGTGTCCGCCAGGCGTCGCTGAGCACCGACTCAACAAGGCGGGCATTGAACATCTTGTTCCGCGCTGTCGGCATGAAGGCGTGAAAGCTGTTGTAGACGACCGCGGGCACCTGAATCGGTCTGATGGGCGCTTGCCCTCCGGGCGGACGCGCGTACCGAGTCAGTTGCGCCCGGAATGCATCCTCGTCGCGACAGATGGCCTCGAATGCCTCATAAAGATCGTAGTTCGAGTCGTCGCCCTGCTCCATGTAGAGGCGCACGAGATCGCGATAGCCCCCGCGGTAGCCGAACCACCGGCCCATTTGCATCATGGTGTCCTGGTTCTTCGACCGTCTGCGGAAGTAGGTGACGGTCAGCCCTTCGACCGTGAATCCGCGTGAGAGCTTCGCGCCGCCGATGATGACTTTCCAGACGTTGTCGGTCGTATCAAACGCCGGATCAACGCCACCGTCATCGCCATTCACAACCATCACCGGGTCGGTATTGCCGATGCGCTTCAGCGCGGAAGCCACGAACGGCTTCAGCTCGTTGTAGTCCTCAGGAAATGGCAGCTTGGGTTCACGATCACGAGAGACGGCTCGAAAGTCGTCCTCGAGCATCTTCCTGAGTCTCGCGGGGCCAGCGCCGGTTGACCCGTAGCCTGCCGCCTTCCACAGCGCGAGGATCTCATCACGCCGGGTGAACTGGTCTTCATTCGACACGGTTTCGTGCACCATCATCGTGTGGTGCCTGAAGTCGGCCTGAGTGCCCTTGCTCTCCCGGTACAGCTTCAATGCTCCGCTGATCACGAACGCATCCAGGGCGAGAGACAGACTGGTCGAGTCGTCCTCGTCAAACTGTCGAACGAAAGCCTTCTTGTTGGGCGTATCCCCGTTCAGGGAGTCGAGATCGTGGAAGTCGCGGACTCCCATGTACCCGGCTGGCCGGGGCAACGAGATGATGAAATCCCGCGGATAGATGTCCGCTGCGTCGCCAGGATCGACAAGCACGTTGGCGAATGGCGTTGCCGTGTAACCGACGTACTGAGCCCGCGGCAGCAACTCGAGCAACTTCACGATGGATTCGTTGGTCTTCGACCGTTCGTTGAGTGTTGCCTTGTCGGGGTTGACGGTGTTGACCGAGGCCTGATCCGACTCATCATCAATGATCAGTGTCGGCAGATCCTCTCGCACGTCCTTGCTGTTCTTGATCTCGCGAACCAGCTTCTTGAGGCGAGGTGTGACCTTCTTGATCACGATGAGGCGAACGTTCGTTCGCTTGATCGCGTCAAGCGCCCACGCCTTTTCCCGTCCGTTGAGTTCATCGAACGCGAGCGCTTGAAACGATGCGTCGATCGACCTGAAGTCGCCGTTCGAACTGGTCAGGCGTTTAATGTTCGGAGCTCCGAACGCGCGAGGTTTGTCTCCGTAGCTGATGAACTTCTTGGGAAAAGACGAGTCGTCCTGGTACTCACGATCTGGGTCATCATCGTTGACGCCGATGTTCTCGATGCCCACGAGTTCCATGTCGAGGCGACGCTGCGTCTGCAGTCGCAGCAGGTCGATGGTTCCGGCGAGGACGATGATCAGTCTGTACCCAGCGTCGATCGCTTTCGAGATGACGGCAGTGAAGTTCGTGGTCTTGCCGCTCTGAACGTAGCCAACGACCAGTCCCCTTCGAGGCGCGGGCTTGCTTGTGTGGGGTGGAGCAAGACTCTCCAGCACGCGATTGGCGGACTCGTGGAGGGTGTTGAGGGTGTCCTCTGACATGCCCTTCTTCGTCTTGAGATACTCGCGATACTTCGGCCAGTAGAACTCACGGTCCCGGAGGAACTCGGGCGTGTACCAGTTGGCCGTCTGATGATCCGTGATGACGAGTTCCCGTTCGACGTCGTCGGTCTTGGGTGCCAGGTGCTGGTCAAACGCTTTGCGAAGTGGGTTGGGAAGCTTCAGCAGTTCGTAGGTCGCTACTCGTCTGGCCGTGGAGTTGGGCGGGGTCGCAGACCAAGCGGGTTTGGCCTCGTAGTCCCAGCCGCTGAGCCGCGCGTGCAGCTCCTCGCGAATCAAGCTTCCGCGGTCTGCGGCAGCCGCGCTGAGAACAGCAACAGGGTCCTCCTTCAGCCCCGCTTCGCTGATCGCGACAGTCATCCTGGCAATCAGCGGCTTCGGCCCCGCCGTCTTCATCGCGTCGAAGGCTTCCTTCACCACAACAACCCAATGATTTACTTCAGCCATTTCCACTCTCCAGCGGCGGGTGCACCGAGCCCAGCGACATCGACGACATACGTCCAGGACCGCAGGCGTGGAGCGTTTGGGCCAGTGACCTGCAGCGCGGGCAGCGTTGATGCGTCAATCAGCATGGGCGCGTTCCGGTGAACCCAGCGCGTCGAGTACCGGTCAGCGTCCTCGTCACGCCACCCGACCGCCTTAAGGGTCTTCTCGAGCTTGTTGGCTACCGACTTCGGAGTTGCACTTCGCGCTGCGTCGACCTCATCGGACAATGTCGTGCCACTGGCCCCTCCGGCAGTGACCTGGACTGACATCACATAGAGATCGCGGCCGTGCTTGGGCTTGAACTGCGAGGCGCTGGAGACGTGGTGATGCCGCAATTCCTGGTTCGTCGTCTTGACCTCGAGGTCCACTCCATCGAGCGCGAAGTCGTGCTCCTCGCTCGAGTCGGCATTGGCAATCCACGCTTCGATTGCGGTCTTCCAGTTCGTGCGCTTGGCGACTTCCTTCAACGTCCAGAGCTCGCCCCAGAGTCCGAGTTGCCGTTCCAGCGGGAGTGCCATTCCTCCAGCGAGCAGATCACGAACACTGTCGGCCGCGTCAGCGATGGCTTCGTCGACCGGAAGCTCCTGCAGTTGAACCCGATCTGCGACGCTGATGAGGAAAGCGTAGAACTCCTGGTAGTGCTGTCGATCGGTACAGGACAGTTGCACGTAGCTTTTCGGACCGCTTCCGACTCTCAGGCACTCCACCGCAGCGAAGAATGGCAGTCGTTCGTCAGCCGCAGGCGCGACGCTGATGCGGAGCGCGAGCCGTCGGCCGGTGGCTTCGACGATCAGATCGCACGGCGGAGTACCTTCTATCTGCTCGCGGCTGGGAGTTCCCCTCTTGATGCGTTCGATCAGAAAGTCCCAGCTGAGATGTCGGGTTGCTGCGGGCTTCTTCGTCATTCCTTCTCCAAATTGGAGGCAGCGATGAGCGCAGTCTGGAGCGCACCGAGCCACGCATCTTCCGCGACGCCACCGCGTTCTCTCTCGAGGGTAGGCGCAAGCAAGAAGTAGAGCAGCGTGCGGATGACGGGCACGTCGGCAGCACCTGCGTTTGCTCCTTTGTTCAGGACCTTCCGGTACCGATCGTTGAGCGTGACGATGTCGTTCTCTCGGTCGAGCGTGAAGAAGGTCTTTCCGGTGACGCGTCCCCAGACGATCGTCATTCCGTCCGCGCCACCGCTCCCACGCTTGAAAGCAACGCCCTCATTTGCGAGCGCGTCCTGGATCGGCTTGGGGATGCCTTTGCCCGGCAGCAGCATCGGCTTCTCTGTCTGCTCACCCCGCGTCCGATAGATCTCCTCAGCGAGTTCTGCATACTGCGGCAACGTCATCCCGTCAGACGACACCGCAGCCTGGGCGAAATCAGCGAACGAAGCAGGTGCATCGATGCCCGCTTTTGTTGAGCGCACCTTGAGGTACTCACCCATGCCATCGGGAATATCGATCGCAACACGGGCGAGGCTGAAGTGCGGCTCCGTCGTGCTCTTGAACCCGTTCCACCCTCCGTCCTGGATCAACCGGTCGTGCCGATAAAAGTAGAAGCCCTGGTGTTCAGCGACCTTGCCGGTGCCGAGTTTGTAGCCGAGGTCATTGGACTTTCGGGGCCAGATGCTGGCCTTCAGCTTGATCTTGCCGTGTCCGGGAATCTCCGCGACGAACACCTTCGGGAATCCCTTCTTCGCCTCCGTCTTTGGGAAGGGGTCGATGGCATCGATCGTAAAAGGAGCGGAGGTCTCACCCGAGTCCGCGTCGAGCACATCAACCTCGATGGTAAGCCCCGGGCGCGCGAGGAATCGGTGCAGTTTGAGGCCGACGTGCATCCGGATGTCGTGATGAACCTTGTCCAGGTACTTCTCAACGTCACTCGGCCGCACGGTCTTGAAGTCACGCACCTCGTCCCAGCGGACGACGGTTCCACGCTTGATGCTCTTCAGCGCTCCCCACTGAAGCGAGAGTTCGGCGACGACTGATTCAGCTGCGATCACGTCGCACCGCCACGCATGCTTCCTGATTCCAGCCTCGGACCAGCGCCGACCGACAGGGTGGGAACGCCCATCACACGACAGCACAGTGACGGAGGACGCGTGACTCAGCGAGGCCGTCTTGAGGCCGACGCCGAACATGCCGAGATCACCCTCGGTGTACTTGCGCCGGTTGGCGAACTGCATCGCTTCGTCGATGGTCTTGCTGCTCATCCCGTCACCATTGTCGGCAACGCAGAGGCTCACGAGGCGTCCGTCCCGCTTCACGAAGCGCACAAGAATCCGCTTCGCGTGCGCGTCAATCGAGTTGTCGAGGAGATCGGCGACACTCGCCTCGATCTCGTAGTCTTGCTTGATCGCTTCAAGAATGTCGGGCGTCGGCTCGATCTGAATCGTCGACTGGACTTCGAGCCTGTTGTGAAAGAACTCCTCTGAAGACATTGCCTAACTCCCCTCTCTGATGAGCCGACGAATGACACGGCCAACTTTGACGGTGGTTCGTGGTCCTTCTTCCATCCGCCACTGATTCGTCCTCAACAACTTTCGAAGCTCGCGCTGTTCACGATCGTTCACTGATGAGGAAGTGACTTCGACCACCCGCCATCGCTCAACGCGTGAACGGCCCCTCTCAAGTGCGGCACGGACCTTAGCCACAGCCTTCTCGACGTTCTCAACCACTTCATGCTCCCAGATTCGAACGACGACCCAGTCATCGGCGAGTAGCAGCTTCGTCTGCCGCGTATCGCGGCTCGTATTTTCGCGAAGCTTCTTGCTCCAGAAGTCGGGGCCGCTGCGAGGGCGCACGTAGTGATCGGGACAGCCGTGCCAGAAGCAACCGTCGACAAACACGACCACCCGAATGCCGTGCCGCCGGAGAATCAGATCTGGGCGGATCCGGCCGATACGTGCGCCAGACACGCCGCATCGCAAGGCGCGACGGAGAAGGGACTCTGGCCGGGTATTCGCGCCTCGAATCTTGGCCATTTGCTGGCTGCGCGAGAGAGCCACCGTCCACCGCCCCTTGAGAACACCAACTCGCGTCAGTGTATCTGACGGTGCGAAGTGTCACGCAAGGAAGTGAGAAGAGCATCGGGGCAGCGAACGAACCCTTTGACAAGCGGAGGTGCTTGTCATCCCAGCATCGAAAGTGCCTCCTCAATGGCCGTCGTCACTCCCGGGCTGCTCTCCGAACCAAGCAGTTCGCGAAGCGCGTCTCGTGCATGGATCGACACGGACAGGTGCGAGGTCAGCCCGTAGACGGCTCCTTCGCGCACAGATGCGTCGTGGTGCCAGAGCAGAGGGAGCAAAATGGAAAGGGCTAAAGGCGTGTGGGTGATGCGACCAGCCGCCTCCGCCGCAAAAGTCAGCAAGTCAGGACGCCTTGAGAGGACTGAACGTGTCCATTCCGCAAGTTGCGCAGGAGCCTCGCGGGCGAGCACCAAGAAGTGCGCCTCAGAGAGTTGCGGCGGCATTATTACCGACTGCTCATCAAGCGACCCAACTGTCGGTGTCGCCACCGGCCTTTCGATGCGTGTGATGAACATCCAGCTCGAGGTACTCCCGAAGAGTGTCGCCGCGCTCGCTTTGATGGCCGCTCCTGTAATTGAACCGCTGGTCAGCATACTTCGCCCGCGTGGCAACGAGCGGTGGGTGCATCGCCGCTTCAATAGAAGGGCTCCGAAAGAGATCTACACGGCCCTTCGCCGGCGAAGGGCCATCAAGGCCAGCAGGCCAATGCTCATCGGGTCGACGGTGGAGCAGCCGGTCATCGGGTCAGGCTCAGCCATGGTGGCGGGCGGGTCGCTCTCCAGCGTGAACCGTTCGTGAATGGTGGGCTGGTTGTCGGTGGCCACCGTGGCCTGACCCTCTTCGCCCAGCACCTCGACCCGCAGCGCGACGGGCGT
>JAYVFP010000248.1:0-9774 GCA_043773025.1 Archangium sp. | reverse complement strand
GACTCCCAGCACCGGTCTCCCCGAGCGCGGTCGAGGGGGCACTTGCCGCTCGAAGGCGAGGTAATCCCTCGACTCCGCTCGGGATGAACGGTGAGCGCTCCTTATTTCGATCAACCCTGCGAGCGGTGTCTGCTTCGGGCGAATTACTTCAGTTCCCAGGCCTCGACGGTGTTGCCCTGGAAGCGGGGCACCAGCACGCGGTTGCGTTTGGAATCGAAGCCGAAGTCAGCCGGCGCCTCGAGGTCGGTGAAGGCTTCCCTGAACTCGCCGCCCCGCTTGCCGCGGTAGATCGTCTTCGCGCCCCAGCTCGAGATGAGCAGCTCGTCACCGACCATCACGAGGCCGTCGAGACCGCCGTTGGGCAGCTTGGTGAACTCGCCCACCTTCTTGCCCTTCAAGTCGTACGTCTGCAGCTCGGCCGCAGAGAACGTGACCACGTGCACCGCGTCTTTGGTGACCAGCAGGCCGTTGGGGCCGTGCAGATCCTTGCTCTTGAGGAACGCCTTGGCCGTCGGCTTCTTGCCGGGCGTGATCACCCAGATCGCGTCGGTGCCGGTGGGCTCGAACTTCGGGTTCAGCCCCGAGTCAGACACGTAGATCTTCCCATCCGGCCCCGCGGCGACGTCGTTTGCGAACGTGGCGCCCTTGAGCGCGACGTCACCCTTCGGCGCACCGGTCTTGCGATCGAACAGCCGCACGGTGTCGATGTCGGCGACGTACAGCACCCCGTCTTTGATCGCCGAGCCCTTGGGCGCATTCAGCGTGACCTTGTTCTGGCCGCCTTCGATGAGCTTCGCCTTCAGCACCGAGCCATCGGGGTTGAGCTCGGTGATGTACCCGTTGTTGTCCTTGTCCAGCGGCGCGCCGTTGATGTTGCTGACCAGGTACGTGTCGGTCTCGGCGTCGTAGAGCACCGACTCAGGCGTGGCGAGGCCGTCCTTGAAGGTCACCGCGGCCGTGGGTTTGGCGGCGACGCCTGTATCTTTGGCCTGAGCGAAGACGGTGGCAGCGACGAGACAGGACGAAAGGACGAGGCGCTTCATGAAGGAACTCCAGTCGAGGTTGAACAGCGAGGCCGCGAGGTAGCGACGTGCTCGCCCGCTCACAACGAAATCAGCGGCGGGCCTCACTCGAGACCGGCGTCAGCACGTCGCCGCGGCGCGGCTCAGCCCGGTCCACCACGGTGCCGTTTCGCACGAAGTTGATGAGCTGCAGCGGCAGGCCATGCGCGGTCTGCCAGTCGGCGGTGTCCATCAACTGAAAGTGCAGATGCGGCTCGGTCGACATGCCGCTGTTTCCCACGCGCGCCAGACGCTGCCCCTGGGTCACCCGGTCACCGGGCTTCACCAGCAGCGAGCCGTTCTTCAGGTGACCCAGCAGCGTGAACTCTTCGGTGCCGTGATCGATGACGAGCAGGTTGCCGTACAAATTGCCGCCCACGGCGTGGTTGGGCTGGTTGTCCACCACGCCGTCATCGGCCACCACCACCACGCCATCCGCGGGCGCGACGACGGGCTGGCTCCAGGCAAAGTAGTCTTCGTTTCGCTGGCCTCGGCCCGCTGCGCTGCTGCCGTTCTTGCGCTGCAGCAGGTCGAGCGCGAAGCGCATGTCGGAGACCGACGCGTGGCGATTCTCTTCCCACGTGCGGCCACCCCAGAGCACGTGCCAGGTGTCGTCGAGCGGAAGGCGCAGCTTCACCAACGCGCGATACGAGCCGTACGCGGTGGCTGCTTCTTGAGTGGGGAACTTCATCGAGGCGCCGAGCAGCCGGCCCTGACCATCCATCGTCAGCTCGACCTCGAGACCCCGCGCCCAGTTCGTGACCGCGGCGACGCGTTGGTACACGGCCAGGCCGTTGCGCTCCGAGAGCCCTTCACTGACCAGCTTCGATTCTTCGCCGTAGCTGCGCACACCCGCGGCGAACTTCTGCAGCGCGGCGAGCGACTTGAACTGCTGACCTGGCGCCTGGCCACCGCGGGCCCAGGTCTTGTTCAGCTCACCCGAGCGCAGTGCCTCGACGTACGCGCGCCCGTGGCCAAGCGAAGGCGCGCTCTGAGAGAGCATCAGGCTGAGCAGGATTGCGAGTGTCATTGGAAGCGCGCGAACCATATCGAATCGCGCAGGAGCCGGAATGTAGGCCTTTGGCGCTACAGGCCTGTTCGCTGCGCGACTACTCGAAGGGAATGATGGAGACCTTGTCTCCGGGCTTCACCTTGAGGAGCTCCTTCGCCGCCTTGGGGAAGAAGATCACCTGATCCTCGTAGCGGACCTGGGTGCGCACCGCGCGGAAACGGTTGAGCCCGGCGGCGCGGGTGATGCCGACGAGCACCTCCTGCGCTTCGAGATCCCACGGTTCTTTGCCGACGACCGCCGTGCGGAAATGCCGCGTCAACGACACCTCGCCGAGGTTCGCCTCGTAGTGCGGGCCACCATCGAACGGGTCGATGTGGTTCGAGTACCGGAACCCGATGCGCTCGAGCATGCGCTGCACGCCGCGGGTGTTGGGGCCCACCTCACCGATGAGCTTCTGCGCCTTCGCCGGGAAGAGCGACGCGTAGATGTCGGAAGAGGGGAAGAGCTCTTTGATGAACTCTTTGTTCTTCCGCGAGAGCTTGTCGGCCTCGGGGTAGTCGAGCCCGGTGAACTTCTTGCCGATCGACTCCCAGAGGAGCGAGCGCCCATCTTCCATCAGCGGCGGCAGCAGCTCGGCCAACACGCGCTCGCGGAAGAGGGGGCGGTGCATGCCCATGAAGAGGAAGCGCACGTAGCTCAGCTGCTTGCCGGGCTTCTCGATGCCGCTGCGGTACGGAGGGTCGACCACCAGGCCGCCGATCTCCGTGGGGCCGTCGTAGTTGTAGCCAATCGACAACACCTTGTGCCTGAAGTGTTTGTCGATGCTGGCGGAGTAGTTCTCGGCCTCCGTCACCTGGAAATAAATGTGCGGCGCGTCTTTGGTGCCGTGCTGCGCGATGATCATCGAGGTGCCGATGATTCGTTCGTTGCGGAAGTCCTCGAGCACGAAGAGGTACTCGCGCTTGAACGGATCTTCGATCTTCCCCGAGAAGCTCTGAATCGACTTGGTGATCAGCGCAGCGAGCACCTTCTCGTTGTTCGGAAGGTTGACGCTGTTGAGCGTCGCCGCCAGACGCTTGAGCCCTGCGAGGTCCCCCCTTGCTACGTCTCGGAGCAGCAGCATTGCCGAGCCCTTACCTGAGGCACCCACATGAGGCTACCTGTGGCTGCGGGTTGTCGGCGCAAGTCGTTGGATTAATGGGAGAAATCAACATCCTCGCGCTACTCTTCCGGCCTCATGACGAACGCAGCGAACTGGCTCGGCACACAACTCCCCGCGATGGAAGCCGCCCTCGGCGCGCTGGTGGACATCAATTCTTTCACGGCGAATCGAGACGGCGGGCAGCGCGTGGTGCGGCTGCTCGAAGACGTCTTCGCCATGCCGGGCCTCGAGGGTGAGCGCATCGGCAGTGAACGTTTTGCGGATCACTTGATCTTCCGCTCGACCGGCAAGCAAGGCGTCGAGCCCATCGCGCTCATCGGTCACCTCGACACGGTCTTCCCTCCGGGGACCTTCGAGGGCTACCGCGTCGACGGCAAGCTGCGCCGCGGTCCAGGCGTGCTCGACATGAAGGGCGGCCTCGTGGTGATCGCCTGGGCCCTCAAGGCCATCGCCAGCACGGTCGGGTTGAACGCGATCGCGCCGCTGCGGCTGGTGATCGTCTCGGATGAAGAGGTCGGTTCTCCTGAAGGCGCGCCGCTGCTGCGCACCGCGATCGCCGGCAGCCAGCTCGCGCTCGTCTTCGAATCGGGCCGGGCGAACGACGCGATCGTGACGCAGCGCAAGGGCACGGGCTCTGCCAAAGCGGTGGCGATCGGCAAGCCCGCGCATGCCGGCAACGCGTACTGGGAAGGCGCCAACGCCATCTGGGCGCTCTCTCGTTTCGTGGATCGCGTGCAGTTGCTCTCGAGCAAAGAGACCGGCGTGACCGTGAACGTCGGCGTGATCAACGGGGGCACCTCGAAGAACACCGTGCCTGCCGAAGCGCGCGCCGAGCTCGATCTGCGCTTCCCCACCAAGGCACTCGCCGATGAGCTGTGGGTCAAGCTTCATCAGGCCGCTGAGTCGCTCGCGGTCGAAGGCGTGAACGTGAAGGTCGAGCCGGGCGCGGGCCGCGTGCCGATGGAAAAATTGCCCGGCACCGATGCGCTGGTGACCCGCTACGCGACCTGCGCCAAGTCGCACGGGCTGGCGGCCGACGAAGCGCCGCGCCAGGGCGGAGGCAGCGATGGCAATACCGCCGCCGCGATGGGCATTCCCACCATCGACGCGCTGGGCCCGCGGGGCAAAGGCTTCCACACTCCTGACGAATACATCGAGGTCGACACGTTGATCAGCCGCGCCCAGGCGCTGGCCGATTTCCTCCTAAGTCCTTGATCGCACAGGGCTCGAGAGCCGCCCGGAGAGAGGGTTGAAACCGGGAGGCCTCGAGGGGCATGGTGCACACGCGTGCTTCGACTCCTTCAGCGGACCCCGGCCATCACCCCCGAGACGCCCGATGAGGCGTTGGTGCGGCGTGCCCAGCAAGGCGAGTCGGCGGCCTTCAAGGCGCTGTTCGAGCGGCACGTGGTGTCGGTGCGGCGGTTCTTGAGAGACCTGCTGCGGCAAAGCGATCTGGCCGACGACGCGACGCAGGAGACCTTCGCGCGCGCCCACGCGCAGCTGGTGAAGCTGGCCGATCACGATCGATTCAAGCCGTGGGTCTTGGGCATCGCGCGCAACGTGGCCTTCGAAGCGCGCCGAGTTCGGCAGCATGACGTGTTGGGAGATGAAGACGACGGCACGCCGGCCGCGGTGATTCCTTCGCCCGACCCCGAGCGCGTGTTGCTCGACGCCGAGCTCGAGAAGCACTTCACCGAAGCGATGGGCACCTTGTCAGCCAATCGCCGCGCCGCGCTGTTGATGCGGCTCGATCACGGGCTTGGGTACGAAGACATCGCCGCTGCGTTCGGCTGGTCGATCCCCACCGTGAAGAACGAGATTCACCGCGCTCGCCTCAAGCTGCGCGCCCACCTGTTGCCTCACCTCACTGGAGAGAACTCATGAGCCGCTGCGGACGAACGGCCCAACTCGAAGCGGTCGCCATGGGAGAAACGTCGCCGGCCGTCTCGATGGAACTGCGCGCGCACACGAAACAATGTGCTCTGTGCCGCCACGAGCTCAACTGGCTCGAGACCGAGTCGGCGTTGTTCCGCCAGCGTGCGGGCCGCGATGAGGTGGCTGAGCTGTGGAAGGGCGTGGAGAAACGCCGAGCCCTTTCCGTGGAGCCGCGTTCGTGGCCCCGCGTGCTGGTCGCGATGGCTGCCGCCGCCGTGCTGCTGGTGATGGTGGGCCGCTCTGCACCCCAGCAGACCTCGATGGCCACCGACAGCTTCCGTCCGGAAGAGACGCTCGAGTCTTCGATGTTGATGAGCCCGGCGTTCCTCTTCTTCGAACCCAGCGAGCCCTGCTCGAAGTTGCCGTCGGGCGTCGGGTTTCAGTGCAGCCCCGTGGTGCCCGCAAGCTTCCTCGCGTCGCGCTAGCGCCTCGCCACAATCGGGTTCGAGTCATTTCTATTTCGGCCAACCCTGTCGATGCGAACGGTGGTGGGCAGTTCTCTTATGGCGTCAGAGGCTGGCGAGCGCGACGCGATAGAGCGCGCGGTAGCCCATGCGGGGCGCCAGCTCGAACTTGTCGGCGTGGAAGCAGTCTTTGAGCACCGCCGCGCCCTCGGGCGTAGAGTGCATCGAGAGCAACATCTTCTCGAGCTCCGTCACCGTGGCAGAGCCCGCGCCCATGGAGACCGCGACGCCGTCATTGGGCGCCTCTTCGGTGAAGCCGAGCACGCGGAAGGCGTTCTCTTGCTCAGGCCAAATCTGCGCGAGGCCGGTGGTGGCCGCGGTGCCCGCCTTCGCTGCGGGCGCAAAGACCGAGGTGACGTCGGCTTTGCCATCGAGCACGGCCTGCAGCGCGTTGCGGTAGTTGCCCAGAAAATCCTGCTGCGAGAACGTCTTCATCGGGTCGAGCCCGCGATCTCGCAGGAACGCCATAGGGAGCAGGAAGCCGCCCACCGAGTCACGATCGCTCCAGGCCGCGGTGCTGCCCTTGAGCGTGTCGAGCGTGATGTTCGAATCTTTCCGCGTGAGCAGCGCCGCCCGGTACGCCGAGGCGCCATCACGCACGCCGCGCACCAGCACCCGAACACCCATCGCTTCGATGCGCGCGCAGACGAACGGCGGCGCCCACGCGGCGTCGACCTTGCCCGAGAGCAGCTCACGCGCCAGCTGCTCGTAGGTGGCTGGCTGCACCACTTCGGTCTCGCGGCCCAGCGCTGCGGTGAGGTGGGCCCGCAGCTGCTGCGCCCGGCCGCCGACCTCATTTCCCAACGAGGAGGGGATGGCGAAGCGAACGTGGGTGCGGGGCGCCTTCGTCGACACGTCAGCTCTCCACCGTGATGCGAGCCACTTCGTCGTCAGCCAGGCCGAAGGTCGCCTGCAGCAGATCGAGCACGCTCAGCTCGGCAGGTGACGGTTTGCCGCTCGCGTAGGCCACCCGCACCGCCAGCCGGAACGCCTTGGTGCGCTGGCCGTGCGTGCTCAAGCCATGCGCCAACACCGTCAGGCGCTGCGGCAGGCCTTCGGTGGTGATGTTGGTCACCGCTTCACGCAGATACTGCTGCGCTGCCTCCATCGAGGCTTCCCTGAACACCGGGTCACCCGCGAGGTTCTCCAGCATCGCGGAGAGCTCGCCTTCGCGCACCTTGCCGTCAGCGGCCGACACCAGCACCATCGTCTCGGCGTAGAGCTTCTCGAGCGGTTCGCCCAGCACCTCGGACAACGAGGCACCCGACTCGACGTTCACGAACACCCGCGACACCTCGTCTTCGGAGAGGCCGAACGACGCCTGGAAGGTCTTGAGCAGGCCCAGCTCTTCGCGCGTGGCCTTGCGATCGGCGAGCGCCACCGCGGTGGCCAGACCAAAGGCGAGCAGGCGGTTGCGGTGATCGGGCAGCCGGTCCTTGATGCCGTGCAGCAGCTCTTCGAGCGAGCGGCCGTGAGCGAGCCTGCGCGCCGAACCCTCGACCATGGAAGACAGATCCTGGGCCCGCACGCCTTCGAACTCAGGGCGCTCGATGATGTGAGAGAGCACCTGCTCGAGCTCGCTTTGGCCGATCTTCCCGTCAGCGCTGGCGGCCAGCACCATGGCGTCGAGCAGCGCGGCGTTGCGGTCGTTTCGGGCCTGCGAAAGCGCATCACGCGGCATCGGTCTTCTCCGTCTCGAGCTGAACCAGTCTCACCCAGGAGGCTTTATCCCCTTCAGCGGCGGCGGGAAGTGCCTCGGTGGCCAGGGTCCACAACTTCCGGTCGAGCAGGTGGCTCGGGTGAATGTTGCCCATGGCCGACGCCAACGAGTTGCGCACCATGGGAATCTCCCTGGCGAGGTCGTCGACCAGGCGCTTGACCCGTTTGCGTTGCAGGTTCTCCTGCGAACCACACAGGTCGCAGGGAATGATGGGGAACTTCATCAGCTCGGCGAAGCGGGCGATCTCGGGCTCGCCCACGTAGGCCAGCGGGCGAATGATGGTGTTGCGGCCGTCGTCGCTCTTCAAGCGGGGCGGCATGGTGGCCGTCTTGCCCGCAAAGAACTGGTTGAGCAGCAGCGTGTGAATCATGTCGTCGCGGTGGTGACCCAGCGCAATCTTGGTGCAGCCCATCTCGACGGCCGCCGTGTAGAGGATGCCGCGGCGCAGGCGGGAGCACAGGCTGCACTGGGTGACGCCGGGTTTGAGCTTCTCGAGCACCACGCTGTAGGTGTCTTCTTTGAGCAGGCGGTACTGGTACTCGTTCTCTTGAAGCCAGCCCTCGAGCATGGCCGAAGGGAAACCGGGGTGACCCTGGTCGAGGTTGACCGCGATGAGCTCGAACTTGACCGGGGCCCTCCGCTGCAAGAGCCGCAGCAGGTGGAGCATGGTGTACGAGTCTTTGCCCCCCGAGATGGCGACCATGATGCGGTCGTCGGGCTCGATGAGGGAGAAGTCGTGCACGGCCTTGCCGACATGCTTGAGAAGCGATTTCTCCAGCTTGTTGAGCTCGTCCACGTTCACTCCTGACCGCCCTCAACGCGCGCCGATAGCCCACAATCAGGGGTTTTTGCTAGTGGCGTGTCCGTGCCTATTCCGATGACGACCCTCGATGTGACCCGTGCAGAGCAGTTGGGGCTGGTGGTGGCGAGGTTGGCCCCCGTAAAAGAGCTGGCGGTCGACGTCGAAGCCGACTCGATGCATCACTTTCGGGCGCGCCTCTGCTTCGTGCAGTTGGGCACCGACAGCGACATCTTCCTCCTCGACACGCTGGTGCCCGAGGTGAGCCCCAGGGCGCTGGCGGCCACGTTCGAGAACCCTGCCATCACGAAGTTCTTCCACGCGGCGCAAGGTGACCTGCAGTACCTCGCCGAGGAGGGAGTGCGGGTGCGCGGGCTCTTCGACACCCACCGCGCGGCGACGCTGCTGGGGTGGCCGAAGGTGGGCCTGGTCGATCTCGTGAAAGAGCGGCTGGGCGCGGCGCTCAAGAAGGAGCACCAGCAGTCGGACTTTTCCATTCGCCCGCTCCCGCCCGAGCTGCGCGAGTACATCGCCGATGACGTGCGCTACCTGTGCGAGGTGGGGCGTTGGGTGCGCGAGGCCTGCGTCTCGGCCGACATCCTCGAAGAGGTGCTGCTCGACTGCGATCGCATGTGCGACGACGCGGCGGCCCGGCCTGACCTCGAGAAGGACTATTCGCCCAAGCTGCCCCGGCAGGGGTTGTCGCGTGAGCAGTACGTGGTGGCCTTTCACGTGGCGCACGCGCTGCACAAAAAGCGCCTCGAGTGGGCGGCGGCGGAAGATCTGCCGATGGGCCGCATGCTCTCGAACATGGCCCTGGGCGCGATCGCCACCAAGCCGCCTTCGGATCTACGGGCGATGGTGAAGCTGGAGGGTGTGCGGGGGGCGTTCGTGCGCGCTCACGGCGAGGAGCTGATGGCGATCATCGAGCGCATTCAGGCCGAGGTGAAGGCGGGCTCCCTGGATGCACCCGAAGAGAAGAAAGACCGCGATCCCAAGAGGAAGAAGAGGGAAGAGGCGCTGATGGATTGGCGCAAGGCCGAGGCGGTGGGGCGCAAGGTGACGCCTTCGGCGGTGCTGTCGAACGGCCTCGTTTCGGAGCTGGCGGGAGCACCTCCGACCACCCTCGCGGGCTTCGAAAAGGTGCCGTATTTCGGGCCGAAACGGCTCAACCGGTATGGCTCGACCCTGCTGGCGCTGCTCGATCCGCTTCGGTGACCTCCCTTGTTGGGAGGCTAGACCTCGTTATGAGTTCGATGTAGGTGATTCCTTTTTAAGCTCTCGAAAGGAGTCGGCCCATGTTCAACGGACCCTCGAAACGTCAGAAAGAGCTCGCCCGCCTAGAGCACAAGAAGGAAAAGGCAGCGAAGCTGGAGGAGCGCAAGAAGGAGAAGGAGGCTCGTGGTCCCAAGGACCCGAACGCCGTCGATCCTGACATCGCGCACATCATTGCGGGACCGCAGCCCATCCCCGAGGAGTAAGCGAAGTTTCCCTTTCCCTCTGGGAGAGGGAAAGGGGTGAGGGCGCTTGTCGAATCCAGTTCTCCTCCTGGTGTGTTTCTTCGTGGGCGTGTTCGCACGCCGCACGGAGGCGCCTCCTGCTGACAGTCATCGCCCGGTGA
>JAYVFP010000247.1:0-3379 GCA_043773025.1 Archangium sp. | reverse complement strand
GCAGCTTCACCCAGCGCCCGATGGGGCCCGTCTGGTCGGACTCGAGGCGGTACAGCCCATCGGGCGCGAGCGCGAGCTGCTGACCGCAGGCCTGCGCGTAGTCGACCGCGTCGTTGCCCGGCAGCGGGGCCCCGATGCGTACCCGGCTGGGCAGCGAGAACACGCTGCCGTCGTGAAAGCCGACCCGGCCCTTCGTGCCCTGGAACCACGTCGCGCGCGGCAGCAAGGTGGAAGGCAGCGGCACCGCTTCGGTGCGCCAGCGCGTCAGCGTCTCGGCCACCACGCGCGCCACGTTGTTGCCCACGATGGCGTAGCCCGAAAGCAACGGCCCTGGCGCGTGCTCCCGGGGGAAGGACAACGAGGCGATGGGCTCGACCGTCGAGAGCCGCTGGGTCAGCGCCGTCGCAGGCCCCGGCACGAAGAGCACCTGCTCGATGTCGCCCGCGTAGACACTGGTGCCCGCGCTCACCACGGCGAGGTGTTTGCCCATGGCAGAGCCGGTGATGACCGCAGAGACCGGGGTCCCCAGGGTGAGCGCCGTCACGTAGCCCACCGTGCGGCCGGCAGAGACCGCGGTGGTACCATTGAGGTCGAGCAACTGGCCGCCCGACATCGCGAAGGAGGGCGCGTATGCCACCCCCGCCGTCAGTTGCTGCGAGCGCGTCGAGACGAGCCCTATGGTGGCCGACGGGGTGCCGATGAGCTGCGAGGTGAAGGCCATGAAGCCATCGGCGCCCGGCCCGCGTCGCACCATGCCGGTGGCCGCGCGATCGAAGCTGATGGAAGCAATGTTCGCCGAGTCGGCGCCAAACCAGATCTGCCCCGCCGCACCGCTGAACGCGACCACGCCCGGCGCAGGCACGCTCGGCCGCGACGAGGGCTCCGTGAAGTAGCTGCTCCCGCCCGTCACCAGGGTGCGCACGCACTCGCTGGTACCGCTGGTCGCTGAGATGCGAAACACCACGCCCGCGGCGCTCGGCTGGCCGCACACCACCTCGAGCAGCGGTGGACCACCCGCGGGGTTCACCACCGTCGACATGGCCTCGAAGGTGCTACCGGTGGGGCACGCCACGCAGGGGCCGAACGAGAGATCGACGCGAATGCGATCGTCGCTGTCGCACGGCCGGTACGAGAAGGAAGAGCAGAGCACCTCGCCGTCGCCCGGATCGCGATCAGCCCAGGTGCGCTCGGCGTCGAGCATCGCGACCTGCACAGGCCCGCCCGGCGTCTTCGCCGTGACCGCAAGCCAGCGATCGCCCACGGACCTCACCGTGTCGACCTTCGGCCCCACGCTCGAGGAACAGTCCGTGTGCTTGAAGGGGTCGAGGCTCACCGGCTCGAAGAAATAGCTGCTGATCACTTCGACGTTATCCGTGCCACCACGCTGCGAGACCCACAGCCCGCGCTCGTCGGTGAGGTACACGCATTCTTGCAAGGCCGTGTGCCGCAGCGACGCCATGGAGTGAATGCGGTTGTTCGGCACCTGCGCGAAGTCCGCAAACCCAAGCTCGGTGTAGAGGTTGTAGCCAAACAAGTCTTCGCCGCGCATTCGCCAGTACAATTCGCCCGGGGTCGAGGGGTACGCGAAGACCGACGGCGTGAGGCCGCCCGTCGCGCTGCCGTGGCTGAGCCGATCGACCGCGGCGATTCGACTGCCGTAGTCGTACTCCCGGTAGGTGCTGCCGGTGAAGGTGAGAATCGACAAGCCTCCATCGGGCCACACGACCGAGACACGATCGAGCTCGTCATTGCCCCCCGTGTCGATGGCGCCCCGCGCGCCGTGCGCGAGCAGGGCCTGCGGTCGCTCAGTGCCCAGGTCGTAGCGGGTGAAGCCGCCCGTGAGCGAGTCGAACGACATCGCGCGCGCGTGACCGTCTTGCACCCAGGCAAGATTGCCCCGGCCCCGGCCGCGCCCCTCTGCGTAGAACGGTGAGACCGACAGCAGGCTGGTGGGCGACCGCGAGCCCAGGGCGTTGAGGTGCGCTCCTCCATCGAGCTCGGCGAGCGTCAGCTGCCCCAGCGCGTCTGCGCTCGGGTCGACACACACCTGCTCAGTGCCGCAACGCCAGAAGCTCAGGCAATCCGACTCGGCGGCGCAGGCCCACGCGCGCGGGTTGCGTGGGTCGTGGCACTCGCGGCGCTCTCCATCGGAGGCGAGGCCGCAGCTCCAGCCGCCCACGCAGTCGTCGCTCGTCTCGCAGGGCCACGCCCGGGGGGCGGCGGGGTCGTGACATTGCCGAGCGTCGGCGCTCACGGTGAGCCCGCAACTCCACCCACCCACGCAGTCCGCGGGGCCCTCGCAGGGCCAGTCTTGAGGGGCCGAGGGGTCGTGACATTCGCGGAACTCGCGGCTCTTCGAGACTCCGCACGTGAAGTCGCCTTCGCAGTCGGCGTTGGTCTCGCAGCGCCACGCGACCGAGGTGTTGCCCAGCTGGTGACAGGAGCCCTCGAGCCCGCAGCGCCACTGGCCGGGGCACTGATCAGGTTCGCCTGGCTCGCAAGCGTAGCGGCCCGACTCGAGGAACGTCGGCGTGCAAGCGCCCAGCGAGAGCAGCCAGATGATCGACGCGCGCTTCACGGCAGCACCCCCACCAGCACTGCGCCCGCGCCTTGCGGGAACGCCATGGGAACCAGGGAGACCCTCACCCCCGCCTCGGGCGCCGCAGGAGGAATGAGGATGAGGCCGCCCACCACCAGCGCCGCGCCCGCGATGACGGCCACCAACGAGATGGTCTTCTGGGTGGCGATGGTGTCGAGGCGTTCGGAGTAGGTCTTCGCCGGGCTCAGAATCACGGTGCGATTGCTGTCATCGGCGGCCAGCTCGGCCTTCACGATGCCTTCATTGGTGAGGGCCATGATGCCGAGCACGCCGCCGCCGAGCAGCCCCGCGCCGCCCACGCCGACCATCGTGTACGGAAAGACCCGCGAGGGCGCCGGGGGAAGCGGGGTGCCACACGCTTCAGCCACTGCGTAGGGAATCAGGAAGCGCAACGACTCGAAGTCCTTCGCCAGCTTGGTGGAGCGCCCCGTGGTGCGGGACTTGCGGCTGTCGATGACCTGGATGTTGAGCTGAAAGACGCCCTCGAGCTTCACCAACGAGCCCGACATCACGTACGGAGCCCCGAGCGCTCCCGCCAGCTCAGTCATGCAGTTGTCTTCGCTGCAGCCGATCAGCTGGCGTTGGCGCTCGACGCTCAGCAGCGTCTGGATCTCGGAGCTCGACATCGGGTCGAAGTAGCCGCGCACCGCGACCTCGGCGGTCACCGATTCAGTCACTGCTGCGGCGACCGTGGGGTCGACCCCAGAAGCAGAGAATGCGAGCACGGCGATCTTCACGTTGGTAGCCGCGAAGAGGGAAGCCACCAGGGTCGTCAGCACG
>JAYVFP010000246.1:0-9883 GCA_043773025.1 Archangium sp. | reverse complement strand
AGTTCGCCTGCGGCTCGTTGACCAGGCCAAAGAGCACGCGCGGTTCATCTTTGAACTCGGCCGCCAGCAGGCGCCAGGCGTCAGTGGTGCTGGCGGTGGGCCAGCCGATGCTGGTGAAGGTCGGGTCGATCCACAACGAGAGCATCACGTACAGGCCCGGCTTGGTCAGCGCGTGCGCGACGATCGCCTTGATGTTGGCCAGGTACGCGACGTCGGTGGTGAACGACTCCCAGTTCACCCGGCCACCCGGGGTGGCGTAGCTCTCGAGGTCCAGGCGGATGAAGTTCGCCTTCCAGTCGTCGACCAGCAGGTCCATGCGGCGGTTCACCTCGGCGACGCTGGGCGCGCCGTGCGTGCAGGCGTCGCAGCCGCGGGTGTCGTGCAGGTTGGCGCCGCGGCCGTGCCAGCGGGTGCCATCAGGCAGCAGGATGCGGTTGCCCTGAGTGCGCAGCCAGAGATCGGGCGCCTCGGTGACGGAGCCCGCGTCGAAGCCCGCGTCGACTTCACCGGCGTCGACTTCACCTTCGTCCACCTCTTCCCGAGGTGCTCCCGCGTCGAGCTCTTCAGGCCCCGCGCCTGCCACCGCCCTGTCGTCGCCGAGGGCTTCGAGGACCGTGTTGCCTCCACCGGGCACGGTCGTGGTGCTTCGAGTCGATTCTTCAGGAATGCCATCGATGTTCACGGCCACCGTGTCGCCCTTCAGGTCGGGTTCGACGTCCTGCGCCACTCCGGGCGCGCAGTTCAGGAAAATCACGGCAAGGAGCAACGTCGCGCTGTGCTGTAGTTTTTTCACGGTGGCGGAAGTAGCCCAGGGTTTGTGTTGTCCGCTTCAGGCGAACGACGCGGCACCGCTGTGGGTTTCTTGCGCCGGTTCTTCGAGGGGAAACGTGATTCCGCGCGTGTCTGGGTTTGATTGCAGATGTGAAATGAACAGCCTTTGCTGAACGGTTTGGGGTTCAGGTGGGCCTTTGGGGGATTTGTGCGGTGTGCTCGGCACGGCCCCTCACCCCGCTTCGCAGGGCTTTGGGGGATTGTTGATCGAGCGCTGCCCGGTGGGCTACAGGCGCACCCCATGAAGAATCGTGTTCTCTCACTTGCTGTCGCTGCCCTGCTCGCCGCCCCCACCGCCTTCGCTCAAGAAGAGGTGCAGGACGTCGCGGGCCCCAAGTCCGCCGCGGGCGGTGAGGACTCTTCGGGTGGCCGCCGCAAG
The DNA here is from genome assembly GCA_043773025.1 of Archangium sp. GTDB lineage: Bacteria > Myxococcota > Myxococcia > Myxococcales > Myxococcaceae > Archangium_A. The sequence continues at coordinate 8,673 of JAYVFP010000246.1, read as the reverse complement.
CCGATCACGCGCGATGACCGCACGCAGGCGTTGAAGGCCGAAGAAGAGAAGAAGAAGCGCGAAGAAGAAGAGAAGAAGCGCGCCGAAGCCGAGCGGAAGCTCGCCGAGGCCGAGGCCAAGATGCGCGTCGCCGAAGAGGCCACCGCCAAGATGAAGGCCGACAACGAGGCCAGGGAAAAGGCCGCGGCCGAAGCGAAGAAGGCCAAAGACGCTCAAGACCTCGTCGACAAGAAGAAGAGCCAGGAGGCCGAGGCCAAGCGGCTCGCCGAAGAAGACAAGAAGCACAAGGAAGAGGAAAAGAAGCTCGCGGAAGAGAAGAAGAAGCTCGATCTCGACGAGAAGAAGCGCCTCGCCGAAGACGACAAGGTCAAGAAGGCCGACGAGAAAAAGCTCGCCGAGGAAAAGAAGAAGGAAGACGCCCTCGAGAAGCAGAAGAAGGCCACCGAAGAGCGCGAGGTGGCGCTGACCAAACAGAAGGAAGAGCTCGAGAAGAAGAAGGCCGAGCTCGAAGAGAAGAAGAAGACCGCCGACGAAGAGAAGGCGAAGAAGGCCGAAGAGCAGAAGCTCGCCGCCGACGACAAGAAGAAGGCCCAGGAAGAGGACAAGGCGAAGAAAGACGCTGGGCTCGCCGAGAAGAAGGCCAAAGCCGAAGAGGCGAAGAAGGCCAAAGACGCCGAGCTCGCAGAGAAGAAGGCCAAGGCCGAAGACGAGCGCAAGGCGAAGGCCGAAGAGAAGCAGCGCCTGGCCGACGAAGCGCGCGCCAGGAAAGACTCCGAGTTCGCCGCGAAGAAGGCCTCCGCCGACGAAGAGAAGCGCCGCAAGGAAGACGAGAAGAAGAACACCGACGAGGCCAGGCGCCTCGACGAGCAGCAGAAGAAAGAAGCCGCCCGCCTCGCCGCTGAAGCCGCCAAGAACCCTCCGCAGGAGACCTCGAGCCGCCGCGTGGTGAAGCCGGGTGAGACGCCGCCGCAGCCCGTGGCCACCAACACCGCGCAGCCCGTGGGCACCGGCACCACCGCGACCGCGACCTCGGCCAACTCTTACCTGGGTGGCAAGGGCTCGATGGGCGGCCTCATTCCCGCGGCCACGGTGGAAGAAGCGAAGAAAGATCCCCGGTTCGCCTCGGCGGCCATGGTGGAAGACGCGCGCGTGAAGGTCGTCGCGGTCGCCGACAAGTTCCCGTACTACGGCATCTCCAACAACGGCTGCACCTCGGGCCGCAGCTTCGTGACCGCCGAGCTCGTCGCTGCGTTCGATGGCCTCTCGTCGGGCGTGCCGGTGGTGCTGCGAATCGAAGACCCGAACCTCGGCCCTGCCCGCGCGGGTAGCTACCTGGCCTTCTCGGGTTTGCGCCGCGCCGGTAAGGCACCTGACGGAACGTTCGTGTACTGCGGCAAGGGCACTGCATTCCCTGTTCGCCGCTGAGCGCGAGAATCAGCTACAAGTCGCCGGGCGATGTTCAACCTCGGCTCCGGCGAGATAGCGCTGATCGCGGTGGCGGCCCTGCTCATCCTGGGGCCCAGCCGGCTGCCTGAGCTTGCCCGCGGCATCGGCAAGTTCATGCGCGAGTTCCGCCGCCAGACCGATGAGGTTCGTGGCGTGGTGGAGCGCGAGTTCTACAAGCTGGACTCACCCATCGACGAGCCGCAGCTCCAGCTTCGCCCCGCGCACGACTCCGTCTCTCACAAGGATCCCGAGCTGCTCCCGGTGCCGGAAGATCACGGCGCCTCGCAGTTGACCGCTGGCATGCCCCCTTCCATCGAAGCGCCCACGGCTGACGTGCAGGTTCCCGTCGTGACCCCGCCCGCAGACCCGACGCCCAAGAGCTGACCTGTGGTCGAAGCCGAGCCCCAACCCCAGGACGAGTTCCGCATGAGCCTGATGGAGCACCTGGGCGAGCTGCGCAAGCGGCTCATGCGGGTGACCATCGCGGTGTTGATTCTCGGGAGCGCCTCGCTCGTCTTCGCGCGCGAGGTGTACGGCCTGCTGATGCGCCCGGTGCTCCTGGCGCTGCCCAGCGATTCGGCGGCGCTCGTCTACACGTCGGCGATCGAAGAGATCAACGTGCTGATGAAGATCGGCCTGTACGCCGGCATCTTCATGAGCACGCCGGTGCTGCTCTGGCAGATTTGGGGCTTCGTGGCCCCCGGCCTCTACGCGAACGAGCGCAAGCTGGCCGCGCCCTTCATCATCTTCGGCACCCTCGCGTTCCTCGCCGGCGCCACGTTCTGTTACCTGGTGCTGCTGCCTCAGATGTTCACCTTCCTCCTCAAGAAGGAAGACGCCACCGCCATCACGCAGCGCATGTCATCGGCCCGGCTCCACGAAGAAGACGCCGTGCGCTACCTGCGCCTGGGTGACTTTCAGCGCGCCGGGGCCTGGTCTCGCTCAGCGCTGGGTGACCTGCAGGCGCCAGGTGACGGCAAGACCGAGCAGGGCGCGTTCGGGCTGACCCTCATTCCCAAGGCAGGGGTCGACGTGCAGGCGCGGCTCGAAGGCCTGGGCCGGTTGATCGACGCGCTCGCCGTGGCGCAGGGGCCCAGCGCCTCGCCCGTGTTGATCGCCGCCACCGATAAACGCGGCGAGGCGGTGAAGGCCTGGTCTGAAGGTGATTTCGACGCGGCCACGACCCGCCTCGACGAAGCGGCGCAGGTGCTGATGGGCGTGGTGCCCGAGAAGTCAGGCGAGATCGCAGCGCTGTGGGAACTGGAAAAGCTGCTGGGCGTGGCGCAGGCGCGCTCAGAGTCGCTCAACTGGACCAAGCCGATGCTCTCGATGAATGAGCAGCTGACCCTGGTGCTCGTGCTCGAGCTGGCCTTCGGGGTCATCTTCGAGCTGCCCCTGGTGATGGCGGTGTTGGGGCTGGTCGGCCTGGTCAACTCGAAGTTCCTCTTCAAGTACCAGCGGCACGCCTTCGTGGTGTGTCTCATCGTCGCCGCGTTGATCACCCCCACCGGCGACGCGGTGAACCTGGCGCTGATGGCGGGCCCCATGCTGCTTTGCTACGAGTTGGGCGTGGTCCTGGTGTGGCTGGTCGAGAAACGACGCGCTCGCACCGAGGCGGTCGTTCCCCCCACGCAATAGGGTTTGAAGACCCGCGTAATGCGCCCTGTACGAGGGGCGCACAGCGACACGGTGCACCTTCACCCGGTGGGTCGAACAGGCCCCCAAAGGACAACTTCATGTTTGCGAATCAACGTCGCGGCACCGCGGGTCTGGGAAGTATTGCTGGCGTGGCGGCCGTTCTGGTCGCGTGGCTCATCGGCACAGGCGTGATGCTCGAGACGTACCGTCAGGGCGGCGCTTCTTTGCTCCCAGCCAACGGCACCTGCCAGGTGGTCTGCCCCGGCAAGCACGTGAAGGGCTGAAAAGCCTTCGCGGAATAAGCCTTTCGCGGCGCTGTTCGACGGCCGACAGCTTCAACCAAAGTGTGAAGTACCGATGAGCGCTCGGGTCCCAGGAGGCCCCTGCGCTCATTCCTTTTTGCGGGGCCCGAGGCCGGCTTTTTTCCGCGCCTCGAGCAGCTTCGCCACGTCACCTTGCGCCAGCGGTTCGACCTGACCCAACTGCCGGGCCGCGGTGAGGATCTTCGCGTAGTGCTCCACCAGCTCCATGCGCAGGAGCGCCTGATTCAAGTCTGCGCCGAGCGTCAGGGCGCCATTGCCCGCCAGCAGCATCGCGTCGACTTGCGAAGCCGCGGCCTCTACACCCTTGACCGCTTCGGGCGTCTTGGGCATCGCGCGCGGCACGGTGGGAATGCGATCGCCCAGGGAGACCACGAGCTCAGGCATGGCCACGGGGCTCAGCTCGAGCCCCACCAGGCCAAAGGCGGTGGCGAAGGGCGGGTGGGCGTGGAGCACCACTTCAATCTCGGGCCGGGCGCGGTACGCCGCCAGGTGCAGCTCGAGCTCGGAAAAGGGCTTCTTGCGCCCCTCGAGCACCTTGCCGTCCAGGTCGACGATGATCAGCGACTGATCGTCGACGTCGAGCTTTGAGTACCCCGTGGGGGTGATCAACAGGCGATCGCCCCTCAACCGAACTGAGATGTTGCCGTCGTGGTTGGCGACCCAGCCCATCTGATGCAGCCGCCGCGAGGTGGCGACCAGCTCTGAGCGGACCTTCGGAAGCGGTGCGACGGGCATGCGCGTTACGCCGACCTGGGCACGTCGACGGCGTCGACCACGCCGACGATCAACGCGCGAATGGGGGCGGTCTTGTCTTGCAGAATCTGGCGCACGCCGCCGCCTTCGTTCAGCACCAGCACCAGGTCGCCCTTGCCGGCCGACGAGATGTTGTCGATGGCGAGGTAGCTCTTGCCCAGCGGCTTTTGGTGTTCGTCGAGCGGCTGCACCACGAGGATTTTGCGCCCGGTGAACACGGGCAGCTTCTCGCTGGCGACCACGGTGCCCAGCACCTTGCACAGATTCATAGAAAGGAACCGGGAGCGGGAGCGACGCGGACGACGGGCCGAGGTGAGCGGAAACAGCTCATGTATCGACCTCGTCGACCAGGCCGACGATGGCGGCGTCGACGGGCACGAAGGGTGGATTACACGCGAGCGCGGCTTCGCGGCTGCCTTCGAGCATCACCAGGGTGCCGGGGCTGGCCGAGATGAGATCGACCGCGACCTCTACGGCCCCCGACGGTTGGTTCTGGTGGTCGACGGGCTGCACTACGAGAAAACGAGCGCCCTCGAGGCCGCTCACGCGACGGGTTGCGACGACCGTTCCGATGACCCGACCCAGATACATGCCCGAAGAGAATCGGCCGGAACGCGCACCGATGCAAACGAATCCTACGGGGCGATGGCCACGCCGACCTTGAAGGGCAACTCGACCTGCGTCTCTGCGTCAGAGCCGGGGAAGACGATGCGTTTGCCGGTGCTCATCATGCACTGGCCCCAGTCGGTGATTTCATGCTTCCTGGGCTCGACCGAGGCCGACTTCACGGCGCCCGAAGGGCCCACGTTCAAGATGACCGTCACGTTGCCCACCGAGAGGTTCGGGTTACGGCGCAGCGCGGTGTCGATGCAGGTCTGGAACGCCTTCGACTTGTCGGCCACCACCTTGCCCACCGCTTCAGCGGAGAGCCCCGAGGTGTTCACCGCCGAGCCTGAGTTCTCGTCCCCACCGCCGCGAATTTTGGGCACGCGGGTCTTGCGATCGTCCTGCTCGTAGAAGGCGGCGAGGTTGGGATCCTGCGCCCTGGGCTTGACCACTTCAGGCTCTTCCACCACCGCAGGCTTCGGCGTGGCCTTGCCCCTGGCCGCGAGCGCCTCTCGCTCCTGGCGCTGCTTCTCTGCGTCGGCCTTGCGCTTCTTCGCGTCGCCGGTGAGCAGTTCCTTGAGGCCTGCTGCGCCGCCTGCAGAGAAGAAGCTTTCCTGCACCTCTTCACCGTTCTCGTTGGTGCGGGTGACCGTGGGCAGGGTGACGAGCTCGAAGGTGTTGAGCACGTAGATGAGCACCAACGGCGCCACCACGAAGGCGAGCACGAAGAGGGCGATCTTCCACGGGGGGTTGCGCTTGTTCACGCCGGCCTGCGCGATGAAGAAGCGCGTCGTTTCACCGGGCGGGGGCGCTTCTTTGCCGTCGTTTTCGCTGAGCGCCGCGAACGGGTCGACCGGCACGTCGGCGGCCTGCAGCGCAGCGAGATCGCCCGTGGGCTCTTCTTGTCGCGAGGCGCGCGGAACGTCGTTCAGCCCGCTCACGTCACCGAAGAGATCGTTGAGCGGCTCGTTGCTGCGTTGCGCGACCACCGCGCCAGAACCGCTCTGCGCGGTGGGCCGGGTCAGCTCGGGCGAAGGCACCTGGTTTGCCACCGCCACGTCTCGTTGCACCGCGGGCATCGACTTGGTGGGCGGCCGCGCAGGGGGGGGCGCGCTTTGGCCCGCGAACACCGGGCTGACCTCGGGCACGTCAGAGGCGCGCTTCCAGTCGCCCATGCCCGCCTTCCACAAATAGGTGCGCAGGGTCACTTCACCCGCGGCCACCCGGCGCTGCAGCTCGCCCAGCCCGAACGGCCCTTGCTGCTTGCCCCCCAGCATGGCGAACCACTGCGCGGTGGTGTCGAGCGGGGGCATGGCCCGGGTCGACTCTTCTTCCCAGGGGCTGCGTTGGGCGGGCACCATGGCACCGGTCGACGCAGACACCTGGGGCGGGGCAGCCACGGGCGCCGTCACAGCGACGGAGATCAGGTTCTGACATTGTTTGCAGCGGATCTTGACGGACGCCTTACCCACGACCTTGTCGTCGGAGATGACGTATCGCTTACCGCACTTGTCGCAGGTGACGTTCACGGGTGACTGCCGGCCCTTTAACTGGGGGCGCCGCAAAGTCGGCACCCGTTCAATATGAAACCGGCACGACACTACCCTTGGAAGCGTTGACTTGGAAACACAGCGCCACTAAGTCGCGCGGCCCATGCCCGCTAAGGATCTCGGCAACAAGCACGTGTGTTTCAAGTGCGCTGCGAAGTTCTACGATTTGAAGAAGCCCGACCCGATCTGCCCGAAATGCGGGGCTGACCAGCGAGAGGCGACGGCCAAGCCTGAAGGTCGAAGGAGCCGGCTGTCTGCGGTGCCCAAGATCATCGAGGCCGTCGAGCCGGCGGAAAAGGAAGAGAGCGACGACGCCGAAGAAGCAGAAGAGGAAGTCGAAGAAGACGAAGAGCCCTGAAGTCTTGGGGTTCGTCGGTTTTGCCCTGACGCCGCGTTCCGTCATCGAGACGGGCGCGGTGTTTTACGTTCAGCGCGAAAGCGTCACCGGCTCTCGGGTGGTCAGCTCGCGGATGGTCTTGACGATTTGAGCCCAGGCGGCAGAACCCAACTGCTGCTCCCCCTGAGGTTTGCCGGTCTGCGGAAGCGGGCGTGGTGGCTTGGTGCGTCCCATGGTGTTCCCCTTTGTGCTGCTCTCAGCAAGGTGCTTGCCAACCGTCTGGGCATTCAACGGACGAGCGGGCGAATCGATTTCCACTCGGGAGCGGGTGGGTCTCCACGGCCACGATGGTGTCGTTCGGCGCCCACGAGCCTGACGCGGGTGTCAGGGGTTTCGAAGACTTCGCGCAAGACCTTCGCGTAAGTCGTGGATCAGCAAACTCGTTTCAGCTAAGCCCCTTCTGGTCTTTGTCTTTTACGTTGGAGGATGTTTGCGGGACAAACTGCTGGCTCTCGCGGCGTTGCAGAAGGTGGACCTCGACATTGTGGCTCTGAAAAAGAACGCCGAGGTCTACCCACGCGAGATGTCAGAGCTGGAAAAGCAACTGAATGCAGCAAAAGCCTCGGTCGACGCCGAGCGCACGAAGCTCGAACTCTTCGAGTCTCAGCGCCGCACGCTCGAGCAGAACATCACCGACGACAAGGACAAGGTTCGCAAGTGGGAGGGCCGGCTGACTGAACAGCGGTCCACGCGTGAGTACTCCGCGCTCGCTCGCGAAATCGACATCGCCAAGAAGGGTCAGCTCACCATGGCCGAAGAGGTCCAGGAACTGGGCCGCCAGGCGCTGGTGCAGCGTGAAGTGGTGAAGTCGAAAGAAGCCGAGTTCACGGTGAAGACGAAAGACCTGGTCGACCGCATCGCGGTGCTCCAGGGCAAGCTCGGTGAGATCGAGGCCCAGGTGAAGATCGCCGACGGCAGACGCGCCGAGGCCGCCAAGAGCGTCGACGACAAGCTGCTGCGCCAGTACGACGTGGTTCGCAAGAAGCGCATGCCGGCGATGGTGCCCATCAACCACCCCGGCACCTGCTCGGGTTGCCGCATGAACATCCCCGCGCAGCGCTTCAACACGCTGGTCGCTTCACGCGGCATCGACATCTGCCCGTCGTGCACGCGCATCATCTACGCGGCCGAGACGCTCGAAGCCCCGCCCGCGTCGTAATCGTTGTGGCCTTGCGCTGACGCCAGCGCGAGGCAAAGGGAAGCATGGCCACGAAGAGTTCCAGGTCGATGATGGGCCGCGCCCTGCAGGCGGCGGTGTTGCGCTTCATCGCCCGAGAAGAGCCGCTGGTCGCGACGCTCGGCGCGTTCCCCGACATCGATCGCACCAAGCTGCAGCGCACGCTGGAAAAAGCGGCGATGTTGCTCGAGGGCAAGGTGGGCGACGACGTCGAGCAGGCCCCCGTCTACATCCGCCTGCGGCTCTACTCAGACGGCGCGGCGCGGGGAAACCCGGGGCCCGCGGGTGCAGGCGCGGTGTTGGTCGAGCCTTCGGGCCAGGTGGTCGATCGCCTCGGCAAGTTCCTCGGGCACCAGACGAACAACTACGCGGAGTACCAGGGGCTGCTGCTGGGGCTCAAACGGGCGCGCGAGCTGGGCGTACGCGAGGTCGAGGTGTTCGCCGACTCAGAGCTGATGATTCGCCAACTCGGTGGGCGCTACCAGGTGAAGTCGCCTTCGTTGCGGCCGCTGTACGAAGAAGCGCTCAAGGTGCTCAACGAGTTCGAGCGCGTGAAGCTCGTGCACGTGCCGCGCGAGATGAACCGCGCCGCCGACGAGATGTCGAACAAGGCCATCGAAGAGCGAATGTAGCCACCGGTCGCAGGGTTGGCCGAAATAGAAATGACTCCAATCACCGGTCTCCCCGAGCGCAGTCGAGGGGGCACTCACCGCCCGAAGGCGAGGTAATCCCTCGACTCCGCTCGGGATGAACGGTGGGCGCTCCTTATTTCGATCAACCCTG
>JAYVFP010000245.1:0-32158 GCA_043773025.1 Archangium sp. | reverse complement strand
TGGGAAGAAATGACGACCGTTCCCCGCCCACCGGTCTCTCAGAGCCCAGTCGAGGGGGCACTTGCTGCGCGAGGCAGAGGTACTCCCTCGACTGCTCTCGGGAGGATCGGCGTGTTCCGAACCCCGTGGACTTCACCGCTGAGGAACCCCGCATGACCCGCGACGAATTCAAAGACGCATTGCTGCAGGTGATGACGGCCAAGGAACACTGGGCCTGGCCCGCGTTCACTTCCGGCGAGGTCGACAAGGCGCGGCTGCACGTGCACCTCGAGCAGGAATACGCGGTCTTCGTGCGCGACTTCCCCGTGCTGGTGGGCCGCGCGTTCGTGCAGTGCCCGATTGCCGAAGTGCGGCGCGAGCTGGCGGAGAACCTCTACGAAGAAGAGACCGGCGGCCTGCATGCGGGCAAGCCCCACCCTGAGCTGTTCCTCGAATACCCGAAGGGCCTCGGCTTCGACGTGAGGCGGTTTTTCGACGTGATCCTGCTGCCGGGCGCCAAGCACTACCGTGACACCATCGATGCGCTCACCATCACGCGCGGCTGGGCGATCGCCGCTGCGGTGGTCACCCTCTTCATCGAAGGCACGCCGCACGATCGTTCGTTGTTCGATCCCAGCGCGCCCGCGAGGCCTGAGCCTGCGCTGGCAAATCACCCGCTGGCCAAACACTACGGCCTGCCCCTCGAGTCCCTCGCGCTCACCAAGGCGCACCGCGGGGTGGAAGGTGAACACCGGCTCTCCGCGTGGAAAATGATGCTCGATCACGTGGTCGAGGTCGAACGCCCCGCGACCGTCGACGCGATGCAGCAGACCCTGCGTGCCTGGCTGCGATACCGCGATGACGTGGCCGAAGCCTGTGGGCTCGAAAAGCCCTGAGATGCTCCGTCTGAGCGACGCCGCAGGAAGGGTTCCGACACCTTTGCGCGCAGCCGGGTGGTCAATCGCTGAGCCAGTTCTTCGCGCCGCGCGAAACCCCGCACTACTCTGTGCGGCCCCATGCACCGCATCGACGAGCCGCATCCGTTCAGTCTCGAGACCGCCACGCTCCACTACGCTGAAGATCGCGCTGTCGGAGCGCAACACCTGGCGCTCGAGCTCGACCTGGACTTCGAGAAAAAATCCGTCACCGGCGTCGCCACCCATTCCCTGGTCGCCGTCAGCGCCCTCAAGCAGGTGAGCTTCGACGCGGTCGATCTCGACATCACCCAGGTGGAGGTCGACGGCAAGGTGGTGCAGTTCGACGCCGCGTCGGGCCGCTCGCTGCACGTGCACCTCGCGCGCACGCTCAAGCCCGACACGCAGTTCGTCGTGCGCATCAGCTACCGCGCGACGCCGCAACGCGGGCTGTACTTCATCGGCATGGACCAGGCGTGGACGCAGGGGCAGGACATCGACTCGCGTCACTACTTCCCCTGTCTCGATACGCCGGCGCAGAAGTGCTCCAGCGAAGTGAAGGCGACTTTCCCCAAGGCGATGACGGCCCTGTCGAACGGGGCCCTGCTCAGCGACACGGTCAAGGGCTCCCGCCGCACCATGCACTACCGGCTCGCCGCGCCGCACGCGCCGTACCTGGTCACGCTGGTGGTGGGCTCGTTCGAGATTCACGAAGCGAGCAGCAAGTCGACCAGGGTGCGCACCTTTTTTCCTCCGGGGCGAAAGGAAGACGCGCTGCGGGTGGTCGCGCGCACTCCGAAGATGCTCGACCTCTTCGAGCGGCTCACCGGCCTGCCGTACGCGTTCGGTGACTACTCACAGATCTTCGTCTCTGAGTTCATCTTCGGCGGCATGGAAAACACCTCGGCCACCACGCTGACCGACGCGGTGCTGCACGACGCGCGCGCGCACGCGGACTATTCGGCCGAGTTCCTCATCGCGCACGAGCTGGCCCACCAGTGGTTCGGCGATCTGCTCACCTGCCGCGACTGGCCGCATGGCTGGCTCAACGAGGGTTTTGCGACCTACTCCGAGGTGCTCTGGAAGGAAGAGGGCGAGAGCCTCGACGAGGCCGATCAGCAGCGTAAGGCCGACCTCGACTCGTACTTGAGTGAAGTCGCCGAGCGCTATGCGCGCCCCATCGTCGCGCGGAAGTTCGATGCGCCGATCGATCTCTTCGATCGCCACCTCTACGAAAAGGGCGCGCTGGTGCTGCACGAGCTGCGCTGCCGCCTGGGTGACGAAGCGTTCTACGCCTCGGTGCGCGAGTACGTCGCCGCGCACGCGGGTGGCTCGGTCGAGACGGTCGATCTCGCCCGCGCCATCGAGCGCATCACCGGCCGCAACGTCGACCGGTTCTTCGACGAGTACGTGCACCGCGCGGGGCACCCGCAGCTCAAGGTCGACGTGCGCTACGACTCCGAGAAGAAGGTGGTCCGCGTCAGCGTCAAGCAGGCGCAAGACGGTGAGCCCTATGCGCTCGTGCTGCCGGTGCAGTGGGTGGTGGGCGAGAAGACCAGCACGCAGGAGTTCGCGGTCAGCCAGAAGGAGCACGTGTTCTTCCTGCCCGCAGGCCGTGAGCCGTCGCAGGTGATGATCGATCCCCGCCGCCATCTGCTGGCCACCATCGACGTGGAAAAGCCGGTCGGGTTGTGGCGTACCGAGTTGCTCCAGGGCGAGCTTTCGCGCGCTCGCACGGAAGCGGCGGGGGCGCTCGCGAAGGATCCCGCGGGGCCGACGGTCGCTGCCCTCGCGAAGGTGCTCAAGCAGGAAAGCGCGTTCTGGGCCACCCGCGCCGCGTGTGCTCGTGCGCTCGGTACGCTTCGTTCGCCCGCCGCTCGCAAGGCGCTGCTCGGGTCGCTGAAAGTGAAGGCGCCCAAAGCGCGGCGTGCGGTCGTCGCAGCGCTCGGTCAATTCCGTGATGACACGGAGGTGGGCGAGACGTTGATGGCGATGGCGAAGAAGGGCGATGCCAGCGGATTCGTCGAAGGAGAGCTCGCTCGTGCGGTCGGTCGTACGCGGGTGAAGGGCGCGTTCGAGTTGCTCAGCTCGATGATGGACAGGCCCGCCTTCCAGGATGCCGTGCGCTGCGGTGCGCTCGATGGCTTGGCTGAGCTGCGTGACCCGAAGGCGTGGAAGGTGGTGCTGGGTGCGCTTGCGCCGGGGCAGCCGGTGTTCGGGCGCCGCACCGCCGTGCTCGTGTTGGCGCGACTGGCTGAGGTGGCAGACAAGAAGACCGAGGCGGTCGAGCGCATCGGGCAGTTGCTGCGTGATGAGAACTTCCGCGTGCGGTTGTCGGCGATCGACGCCGCGTCGAGCCTGGGTGACGAGCGGATGATCGGCGCCTTGAGCTCGACACCGTTCCTCGATGGCCGGGAACAACGGCTCGCCCGAGAGGCGATTCGTTCGCTCAGGTCGAAGGCCCCGGGCAAGGAGCTTCAGGCGCTGCGAGGCGAACTCGACAAGGTGAAGGCAGAGCTCCGAGCCCTTCAAGAGACCGTCGACGCAAAGAAGAAGTAACCCCACCCCCTCTCTTCCCGCCGGGGAGAGGGGCCACTATTCTTCCGCAGTTTTTGGCGGCGGAATCAGCTCGATCGCCACCAGCACCGTCTGCCAGTTGCTGAGCTTCACTTGCCTGACCTGCGCCTTGCTGCCGTCCCCGAGCGAGACCACTTGTCCGTCAGTCATGCCCCAATGTTGCGCGCCTCGAGAGAGCGCGTCATCCCCGAGTTCCCCCGGGGGTGGAACAGGTAACGCCTACTGCAGCGGTGAAGGCGGGCGCGTGTGAGGCGGAATCGCCTGCAGGGTCGGCATTCCCGGCGTGCGCTCGACGGCCGCCTTGCCACCCAACAGACGCTGCGCAGCCGACAGCCCGACTCTGCAGCGCTCACTGCCGGGCTCTTGCTCAACGCAACGGCTGAACACCTGGTGCGCTGACTGCAATCGATCGAGGCCCGGGTTCATTTCGGTCAACAGGCCCTCGGCGTAATCGAGCTCCTTCGACTCTCCCGTGAAAGGGCTGGGCGCGACGTCTGCGGGGGGCGGCGGCGCGTTGGGCTCCATGCGCGGCATCACGGGCGCAGCGTTCACCGGCTGCAGCGGGCCCTGGCGGGGCGCGAGCATGGCCGCTTCGGCTTCTTCCCGATTCACCGCCTGCCGCCCGGTGCTGGGCAGGGCGAGCGGGGGGCCGGGCTGCCCTTCATCTGCGGGCGTCAACGTGGTGGGCGTCACCACCACCGGCGCAGGCACATCGCTGACGAGCGTGCGCGAAGCGAAGAACGCGAAGGCCAGCACCAACACACACGCGACGAGCAGAATCAGAGGGGACCGCATGTTCAGCTCACCTTCGTGCCGACGAGATCTTCGAACGCGGTGATCACCGCTGAGATGTCCTGCCCGCCGTGACCCGCCGCGCGCGCCAGGTTGTACGTCTCTCGCAACGAAGCCGCGGTGGGCGTGGGCACCCGGTGCGCCGCTGCGTTGTCGAGGAACAGCGAGAGATCCTTGTGCATCAGGTCGATCGAAAAGTGCGTGGTAAAATCGCGCTCGAGCATCGCCTTGCCCTTGAACTCGAAGTACGGCGAGCGGAAGCCCGAGGCCTGCACCACCTCGATGAGCTTGCGTGGATCGACGCCGGCCACCTTCGTGAGAAGCAGCCCTTCGCTCAAACACTGCAGCATACCCGCGATGAGCGCGTTGCCGGCGAGCTTCACCTGCGTGCCGGTGCCCACCTCGCCGCAGTGAATGACCTTCTCTCCGACTGCCTGGAAGATCGGCGTGGCGCGCGAGAGGGTGGCCGCGCTGCAGCCCGTCATGATCACCAGGGTGCCCTTCTCGGCACCACCCCGTGAGCCGGTGACCGGCGCATCTGCGAAGTCGACGCCTTTCGCGGCGAAGCGTGCCGCCAGCGACTCGATCAACGGCACCGAGACGGTTGAGAAGTCGATGAACAGTTGGCCTTCCCGCGCGTTCTCCAGCAGCCCTGCCGCCACGCCTTCCAGCGCCGCGGGATCCGCCACGCAGGTGCAGTACGCGTCGACCTGGGCCGCGAGCGCTGCGGGGCTGGCCGCGACCTCGAGGCCGTCGGCCTTCAGCGCCTCGGCACGTTCAGGCGAGCGGTTCCACACCACCACCTGAAAGCCCTTCTTCTTCAGGTTCTTCGCCATGGGCGCGCCCATGGTTCCCAGGCCCAGAAAGCCGACGCGCGAGATGCTCATGGCCGGGGCGAGTAGCACTGGTGCGCGCGAGAGGGGAACTCCCCCCTTTCTGCCTGGTGGCTCCGCGCCGGCCCAGTCTGCGGTAGAAGACACGGCGTCATGCCCCTGCGCTTCTTTCGAAATGAGAACTCGAGTGTGGCCCGCCGTGAACGCGCGGAAAAAATCGAACGCGCGGTGGTCGACGGGTTTCGCCAGCTCTCCGTGTTGCTCAAGAAGGCGGCCGACGTGATCGAGACCAAGCGGCTCGAGCGCAACGGCTACGACAAGCAGGAAAAGTTCCTCGAGCGCACCACCCCGAAGGATCCACGCTGACATGTTCTATCGAGCGTTTCGAGCGCTGGCTTCGCTTGCGCTGCGCCTCTTCTTTCGCGTCGAGGCGCCGGTCGATCCAACCGCGGCGTTGAAGCTCGAAGGGCCGGTGATGTTCGTGGGTAATCACCCCAACGGCCTCATCGATCCCGGCATCCTCCTCATTCTCGCGCAACGGAAGGTCACCTTCCTCGCGAAGGAGCCGCTCTTTCGCATGCCGGTGCTCGGGCAGATCATGCGCGGCATGGACGCCCTGCCGATCTTCCGCAAACAAGACGGCCCGGGCGACACCCGTAAGAACGAAGGCACGCTCACGGCGTCCGTCGACGCGTTGCTTCAGGGCAGGGCGATCACGCTCTTCCCCGAGGGCAAGAGCCACAGTGAACCGCAGTTGGCCGAGTTGAAGACCGGCGCTGCCCGCATCGCGCTCGAAGCCGCTCGCAAAGGTGCGAAGGTGAAGCTGGTGCCGGTGGGCATCACGTACGAGGCGAAGAACCGCTTCAAGAGCCGGGTGCACGTCGAGGTCGCGCCTGCAGTGAACGCCGCCGACTTCCTCGAGAAGGCCGGCGAAGAGCCCCACGAGGCGGCGCGCCGCTTCACCGAGGCGATCGCCACCGCGCTGCGTCAGGTCACGCTCAACCTCGACGCCTGGGAAGACTTGCCCATCCTCGAGACCGCCGAGTCGCTCTACGCCCTTGCCCGCGGTGAACAGGCCGGCAGCGCTGATCGCCACAAGGCGTTCGCCCGGGGCATGTCGCTGCTGCGTGAAGAGCAACCGGCGCGCTTCGAGAAGCTCAAGAACGAGCTTTCCGCCTATCGAGCGCGCCTCGCGTTGCTCTCGGTGACCGCCGACGATCTCACCTCGCAGTACCGCCTGCGCACGGTGGCCTTCTTCATCTTGCGAAACCTCTTCGCGGTTCTTTCTGCGCCGCTGGTGCTGCTGGGCTTCGCCTTGTTCGTCATTCCGTATTACCTGCCGCTGCTCGCGGTGAAGGCCTCGAAGCCCGAGCAGGACACCGAGTCGACCGTGAAGGTGCTCACCTTGCTGCTGCTCACGCCGCTCTGGTGGGCGCTGCTGGTCGGGCTGGCCTGGTGGAACGGTGGTCTGGGACTGGGGCTCTTCACGCTCTTCGCGGTGCCGCCGCTGGCGCTCTTCACCCGCTACTCCCTCGAGCGCCGCGCGGTGGCGTGGCACGACGCGCGGACGTTCTTCGTGTTGCTCAGTCGCCGGCGCTTGAAGGCGGGGCTGCTGGCGGAAGGCCGGGCGCTGGCCGCCGAGGTCGAAGGGCTGGTCACCGAGCTGGCTCCGCGCCTCGCGTCGTAGAAACGAAGAGGCCCGGGGGTTACCCGGGCCTTCGTTCAGCTCAAGCGTTCGACTGAACCGTCAGTTGTTGAACTGCTGGGCGCAGTTGACGGTGCCCGTCGGCGTGTCGCAACAGAAGCCGGTGGTGAGATTGCACGAAGTCCTTCCGGTGACGTTCGCGCACTCGGTGTTGCTGGTGCACTTGGGCCAGAGCACTCCGATGGTCGGCTCCATGGCCGACTTGATGAAACAGGTGTACCCGGTGCGGCTCGCACCTGGCGAACCCGGCGTCGGGCAGGTGCCCAGGCAATAGAAGACGGTGCCGGCGTCAGGGAGGGGAAAACCCTGCTCGGTCTTGCCTGCCCCGGTGCACCACGAATTGGCCGGCGCGTAATCGGAGTTGGCCAGGCAGTACCCGCCGGGGAACGTGGTCTGGCAGCCCGCGAGCACCGGATCGGGCGGATTGGCGCAGTCGGTGTTCGTCGTGCACGCATTGCCCACCTTGGTGGGACTGCCACCACCCGTGAACGTGCCCATCGTGATGTCGCCCATGCAGCCACCGACGGTGGGGTTGCCGGTGAGGGGCTCGACTTGCCTGCACTGAAACCCGGTGCCGCAGGTCGTCGAGGTGGTGCAGGTCTTCGTGCAGAAACGATCTACCTCGTTGAAAAGGTACGGGAAGCTGCTGACGCCGCCCGCGCAGATCGCGCCCGAAGGGCAGGAGCCGGTGCAGGGGAGGGTGCAGAAGCCGCTGGCGTAGGGCGTGGCAAGATTGCCGCTGAACGGACTCGTCTGGAGCTTGCAGTACGCCCCTGAGCCAAGTGCTGCGCACTGAGAAGTCGAGGTGCAGGTCGCGCCGACGGTCCCCGGAGGACTGCCGCCACCCGTGCCGCCGCTTGTCACACCGCCGCCGCCGCCGTTGCCACCACCCGTACCGCCACCCGTGCCTCCGGTGCAGGCGTAGTTCACGCAGGTCTGCGTGCCCGAGCAGGCCGCGCACTGCACGCCGCCCTGGCCACAGAGCGTGTTGTTGTTGGAGTTGAGTCGGCTGATGCAGTTGCCCTGGAAGAAGCAACCGTCGCAGGTCGAGCCGCCGCCGTTGCCGCCGCCCGTCACGCCGCCGCCATTGCCGCCGCCCGTCACGCCTTGTCCGAGGCCGCCACCGTTACCCGCGCCGCCGCCGTTGCCCGTGCCGCCGCCGTTGCCCGTGCCGCCACCGTTACCGTTGGTCTGAGTGCACGTGCCGAAGTTGCAGGCCTGAGCGATCGCGCACACCTGGCACGACACGCCGAACTGCCCGCACGACCCGTTCGAGTTGCCCAGCTGACACTGGCCCCCGGTGTCACAACACCCCGAAGGACAGTTGCTGGGGGTGCAGTTCTTGGCAGGACCACAGGAAGGCGCAATCGCCATGACGACGCCGATCACAAACCCGGCGAGCAGATGCTTCACGTTCTTCATTGAGATCCTCAGCTTGTTCCGCCGGCCGCGGGGAACAGAAGGCACGTCGTACCTGAAACTTCGGCGTGCTGCCAACCTACTGGCAGGGGCTACAGTCCCCGCCCGTGACGTTGGATTCAGCGGTCGAGGCCAAAGGGCTCCTCAAACGTTTCGGGAGCTTCACCGCCGTCGACGGCCTCGACATGGTGGTCCCGAAGGGGGCTTTCTACGCGTTCCTGGGCCCCAACGGCGCGGGCAAGTCGACCACCATCTCCCTGATGACCGGAACCTATGGTCCCGATGGCGGCAGTTTGCGCATCCTGGGGAGGGACGCGTTGAACGAGCCGCTCCAGATCAAAAGTCGGCTGGGCGTGGTGCCTGAAGAGCTCTCGTTGTTCGAGCGCCTCACCGGCCGTCAGTACCTCGTCTTCAGCGGGCGCATGCACGGGCTGAGCGGTGACGAAGCGGCTGCGCGCTGCGAGGAATTGCTGCGGCTGACCGAGCTGAGCGCCAAGGGCGGCACCCTGGTGGCTGAGTACTCCAAGGGCATGCGAAGGCGCCTCGCCATCGCGGCCGCGCTCATTCACGCGCCTGAGCTGGTGCTGCTCGACGAGCCGTTCGAAGGCATCGACGTGCTGGCGGCTGGCGTCATCAGAGAGCTGCTCTCGGAGCTCTCGCGGTGCGGCGTGACCTTGTTGCTGACCACCCACGTGCTGGAAATCGCCGAGCGCCTGGCCACCCACGCGGGCGTGATTCGCGCAGGGAAGATCGTCGATGAAGGGCCCGTGGCGGCGCTGAAGGGAAGACACGGCTGCGACTCGCTCGAGCAGGTCTTCGGGAAGTTGATCGGCGTGCCGGTGGCGCGAGACGCGAGCCTGAGTTTTTACAAGTGATGAAGCCTCCGGGGTTCTTCACGCACCTGCTGCTCCTGTGGAGATTGCGGCTCACCATCGCGCTCAATCGCGGCACGAAGTCTCAGTGGTGGCTGGCGGTGGCGGCCTTCGTCTTTTCCAGCGCGCCCGCGGTGGTCCTGGCGGCCGGCTTCTTCGGGCTCATTCGCCTCTCCTCGAACCTCGAGCTGGAGCTCTGGCCCGACTTCATTCTGCGCCTGCTTTCCTTCGTCACCACCTGCGTCTGGGTGACCTGGCCGGTGCTGTCGGCGGGCGTCGATGATCATTCCGAGCTCTCGCGCTACTCGGCGTTTCCCATCTCGTCGTTGCGGTTGATGCTCGCCTCGACGCTGGCCAGCCTCGCTGAGCCGCGCTCCCTCGTCTTCTACGGCCCGTTGGTCGGCGCGACGCTCGGCTATCTGACCATTCGCAAGGTGGAGTACCCGCTGTTGGTGGCGCTCGGCTTCGGCGCGTACGTGATGTTCAACGCCGCGCTCTCGCGGGTGGGCCTGCACATCGTGCTCACCGTGCTCCGCCAGCAGCGCAGCGCGGAACTTCTCGGCGCTGGCTTCTTCGTGAGCCTGGTGATCGCCTCGTTCATCCCGCCCGTCGACACCTCGTGGCTCTTCGAGCTCGGCAAGGTCGGTGTGCAGGCGGTGCCCGACACGCTCGTGCAAGACGCCACCCGCGCGCTGGGCCGTTTTCCCACCGGCTACTTCGCGCACGCCCTGTACATGTCAGCGGTGGGCGAGGGCGTGAAGGCGCTCGCCGACGTGATGTTGCTGCTCGAGATGACCATCATCGCGATGGTGGTGGCGTGGGGGTTGCTCATCGACTTCCACCGCAACTCGGGGCGCGGCGCGACGCTCTCGGGGGCTCAGCGCGCGAGTAACCCCTTCGTGGCACCCAAGACGCTGTTCGGAACGCTGGTGGTTCGTGAAGCGGTCGACCTCTGGCACAACCCCCGCGCGCGGCTGTTGGTGGCGGTGCCCTTCGTGCTGGGCATCTTGTTCAAGCTGCTCTCCGGCCGGGCGTTGTTCGCGTTCTTTCTCGGCGAGACGACCGATGCGTGGCTGCTGGGCGGGCTCTGCGTCTACGGCGCGATCGTGATGGGCTCGACGTTCTCTCAGAACGCGTTCGCGTACGACGGGCACGGCTTCTCGGCGTTCGTGGTCGCGCCGATCGATCTCGGGTTGGTGTTGCGCGCGAAGAACGTGGTGCACGCGGGCGCGGGCTCGGGCCTCGCGGCGTTGGTGGCGATCTTCTACGTGACGTATTTTCGGCACGGTGGGCCGCTCGACGTCGTGCTCGCGCTCGCTTCGGTCGCGACGTTGATCCCCGTCGTGCTCACCGTGGGCAACGGGCTGTCGCTGTATTTTCCGGTGAAGTTCCACGCGAACCTGAAGCGGCGAGACAAGCTGCCTTTCCTCGCGTCGATGATCGGCGTCGCCGCGGCGGGCGTGGGAACGTGGCCGCTGGCGTGGGCGTTGAGGCAGTGCGGCGAGTCAGGGCCCACCTTCACCAGCCTGACCTTCGTGTTGGGCGCGGCCACGATGGCCTGGGGCGTCTACGCGTTGACCCTGCCGCTGGCGGTGGGGAAGTTGGTGGAGCGAAGAGAGTTGATTCTCCGCGCCGTCACGCGCGAATAGGCAATCCAGAGCGGCCGTTCTCGTAGGAGAGAGCATGCGATTCATCCTGAACATCCTGTGGGCGATCTTCGGCGGTGGCGTCGTGATGGCGCTGGAGTACGCGCTGGTCGGCCTCATCTGCTGCCTGAGCATCATCGGCATTCCCTTCGGGATGCAGTGCTTCAAGCTCGCGGGCCTGGCGCTCTTCCCGTTCGGGAAGGACTACGTCGACAGCGGCCAGCGCGGCACGGGCAACGTGCTGCTGAACATCATCTGGTTCCTCTTCGCGGGGGTGTGGATCTGCATCACCCACCTCGCCGCCGCGGTGCCGCTCGCCGTGAGCCTCATCGGCATCCCGTTCGCGTTGCAGCACGTGAAGTTCGCGTTGCTCGCGCTCTCGCCCTTCGGAATCCGCATTCGCGAAAGTTAAGTCGGCCGATCGATATTGTTTGCGCACTGGGTTTCCACCATCGGTCTCCCCGAGCCCAGTCGAGGGGCACTTGCAGTGCGAGGCGAGGTAATCCCTCGACTCCGCTCGGGATGAGCGGTGCCCGTTCGCTATTTCGATCAACCCTGCGAGGTGGAAACGTAAATCCGCCCAGTCGCCTGAGCTTTCTTCGACTTCTCCTCTACCAACTGACGCCAGAGCTCATTGCAGCGCGGGCCCACTCTTCACGCGCCACGCGTTGAGCAACCGCACCCGCACATCGGGCGGCTCCCAGGTGAACTGCCACCGGGTGCGCCACATCGAGGTCCCCAGCATCTTGTCGTCATTGTCCGGGATGGTCCGAGCGACCTTGCGGCTGAAGTGCAGCACCGACTCGTCGAACCTCGAATCACCCGAGCGCTCGATGATGCTCACGTCAGAGAGGATGCCGTTCGCGTCGGTGGTCACCTCGAGCACGGTGCGCAGGCGAGCGCGCGTGATGCGCTCCTTGATGTTCTCGGTCTGCGCGAGCATCTGCATCGAGCTCTCGCGGAAGCGCTGGTCTTCGACGTTGGGTGACATCACGCTCTGGCTGGCCACGCTGCGGCCGAGCGGCGAGTCACTGACCTTCTTCGACGCCTCCGCCGAAGGACCGTTGTTGAACATGATCCCCGCCACGTCACGCGCGATGTCGCCAGCGCTCATCGGGGTGCGATCGATGGTCGACTTCGGCAGCATCGAGCGCATCGCGTTCTCGTAGCGCTTGAAGTGATTGGGCACGTTGCCGACACCCACGGCGGCCATGCCGACCTCCTGCTGGAGATCGTCGTTCAACTTCCGCGTGAGCACCTCGCCGGTGTACTCGTTGAGCGATCGGGGATCAGGCGCTTCACCCGGGCCGTTGCGTACGGTCGAGCCACGCACCGGCTCTTCACGGCCGGAGGTTCCCAGCGACATCGAGAAGCCCTCGCTCGGCGTCAGGCTCGGCCGGGTCGCGAGAGGAAAATCACCGCGTTCACCCACCTGAGGTCCCGTCTGCACGACGGCGCCCTGATCAGGCGGCCCGTTGGGAATCGGCGGCGCCGCTTCGGTGACCGGCTTCTTCATCTTGTCGGTCTTGCTCTTCTCCGTTTTCACGGGCGGCCGCGGGGGCGCCACTTCTGGTTCAGGCGCGGGAGGAGGGGCAGGGCGCGTCTCGACCCAGGCCAGCTCCATCTCGACCGGCTTGTTCCGCTCGATGACCGCGGGCTCGAGCAGCGCCAGCGACCAGAACACCAGCGCGTGCAAGACCACCGAAACGCCGATGAGCGTCAGGAGCCTCGAGCGGTCGCGTTTGTCCTCCACCTCTCTGCACATAACACGGTGGCTGAAGCGCAGTAGAAGGCCGCCAATGCTCCCCTTTCAGTCGCCCCTCGAGCCCATGCTGGCGCAGGCGGAGGACGAAATTCCTGCCGGTGAAGGCTGGCTCTACGAGCCCAAGTGGGACGGATTTCGCGCCATCGTCTTTCGCGAGGGCGAGCGCCTGCACCTGTGCAGCCGTAACGGACAGCCACTCGAGCGCTATTTCCCTGAGGTGGTCGAAGGCCTGAAGCAGGCGCTGCCGCCCGAGATCGTGGTCGATGGCGAGATCATCCTGCCCGGCGCCGAGGGCCTCGACTTCGAAGCGCTCTCGCAGCGCATTCACCCCGCGGCTTCACGCGTGAACAAACTCTCGGTGGAGACGCCGGCCGGCTTCGTCGCCTTCGACTGTCTGGCCCTGGGTGGCGAAGACCTGCGCGGTCTGCCCAACCAGGCGCGGCGCGAGAAGTTGATCGCCCTCTTTCAGGGCCACGACGGCTTCTTCGTCACCCCTCAGACCGTGAACCTGGAGACTGCCAAACAGTGGTTCCACGAATTCGAAGGCGCGGGCTGCGATGGCGTGATCGCGCGCAGGCTCGACCTCGACTACCGCCCCGGCGAACGCGTGATGGTGAAGATAAAACACGGGCGTACCGCCGACGTGGTGGTGGTGGGCTACCGCGAAGGCAAGACGCCCGGCACCGTCGGCTCGTTGTTGCTCGGGGTGTATACCGAAGGTGGTGAACTCATTCACCTCGGGCACACGTCTTCCTTCAGCGCGAAGGAAAAGAAGGCGCTGCGCGAGAAGTTGAAGCCACTCGAAGCGGGCGCTCCGGTGTTTCTCGGCAAGCTCGAGTCGGCGCCCAATCGCTGGAGCAAGGGTCAGGAAAAGGCCGCCCCCACGCCGCTGACGCCCACGCTCGTGTGCGAAGTTCGCTACGACTACCTGCAGGGCATGCGGTTCCGTCACGCCTCGACGTTTCTGCGCTGGCGCGAAGACAAGGCGCCGAAGAGCTGCCTGTTCTCACAGTTGTTGCCGCCCCATTCTTTCAGCCTCGCGAAGATCGTCGCGTTGAGCCCCACCAAAGCCCGTGTCACTCAGACCTGAAGAACTCACGCTCATCGCCGCAGAGCTCGATCGTGAGCTCAGTGGCGGCGTCGTGCAGAAGGTCTACGCCCCCACCACCACGCGCGTGTACCTCGAGGTGCGCGTGCCGGGCCGCAGTGAGCTGCTGCTGGTCTGCAGCGATCCAGGTCTCGCGCGCATTTCGGCGATCACCCAACGGCCTTCGAACCCACCAACGCCTCCCAGTTGGCAATCGGTGCTGCGCCGCGATCTGACCGGCGCGAAGTTGATCGACGCTGAGGCGCTGCCTGCACGCAAGACGTTGCTGCTGCACTTCACCAAAGACACCAGGCACCTCACGCTCGTGCTCGAGGCCACCACCGCGCCGGTGATCGCGTTGTGCACGAAAGACGCGAAGGTGCTCGCGATGTCCACGCCCACCCGCCCAGGCGTACGCATCGGCCAGCCGTGGTCGCCCCTCGAGGAACAGCCGATCAGGGCTGCCCCTTCACGCTTGATGGGCGAGCACGTCTCGCTCCGGCTCGCGCACGCCGCCGAAATGCTGCTGGCCACCGCAGAGCAGAAGACCTGGGTCGACGCCCGCCGCGCGCCGCTGCTCTCGAAGCTCAAGAAGCTCGAACGAACCAAAGAAAAGGTGCGCGTCGAAGCCGACCGCACCGGCAAGGCCCACGAGTTTCGCAGGGCAGGCGAGCTGCTCGCGCAGAACCTCTGGCTGCTCAGGCGCGGCCCGAGGTCGGTCACGCTGACCGAATATCTGGAAGACGGCAGCACCACCGAGGTCGAGGTGGAGCTCGATCCCAAACGCACTCCGCAGCAGGAAGTGGAGTGGCGCTTTCACCAGTACAAACGCATGGTGCGCGGCGCAGAGATGGCGAAGGCCCGGCTGGTGACCCTGGAGGCAGAAGGCACCGCGCTCCAGGCCCAGCTCACCGCGCTCGACAGCGCGCCGCCCGAAGCACCTGCCCTGGGGGCGCCACGCGTGAAGGCGGGGCCTCAACCGGCGCTGCCGCCCTACCGCGAATACGTGGGCCACGGCGGGCACCGCATCTGGGTGGGGCGGGGGGCGAGCCACAACGACGACCTGACCTTTCACGTGGCCAGGCCCTTTCACGTCTGGCTGCACGTGCGCGGCATGCCCGGCGCGCACGTGGTGATCCCCATCGAAAAGAACACCGAGGTGGCCGGCGAGCTGCTGATCGACGCGGCCACCCTGGCGGCCCACCACTCAGACGCGAAAGGCGAGCCGCGGGTCGAGGTCAGCTACGTGCCGGCCAAGTTCGTGCGGAAACCGAAAGACGCTGCACCGGGCGCGGTCACGTACACCCGGGAAAAGACTCTGCTGCTGCGGCTCGAAGCGAGCCGACTTCAACGCCTGCTGGCGACCTGCGTTTGAGGCTCGAGCCTCAGTAGGTGGCCGAGAGCGAGAAACCGGCGGCGGTGTTGTTGTTCGCCAACCCGGTCACGTCGATGAGCGGAAAGCGGACTGACTTGTTGTCGGCCGTCAGCAACGGGGCGAAGTTGAAGAGGTAAACCGTGCCGCTGATCGAGTTGGTCAGGTTGAACGACAGCGAGATCGACGCGCTCTGGGTGTCGCTGCGGCTCATCCCCGTGCGGGCGACCGGGTTGCCGTTCGCGTCGCGCGTGGGGGGCGTGAACTCGTCAACCGTCGAGGCAGCGGCATAGTTGAGCGAGGTCTGCATGCCGTAGCCGACGGTCAGGAAGATGCTCTCTGTCGCGACCCAGGTGACGTTGAGCGAGCCCTGGAGAGCAAGAAACGAGTTGTTGTTGTTGATGCCGCAGGCGGTCTCGCCGTTTCGGCACAGAACCCGGTGATTGCCCGCGGCGTCCTTCAGGGTCGGCCGCACGACGCTCTGGGTGTTGGTGTACAGACCGATGGTCCCGAGCCCACCGAAGTTGGCGATGAAGGTGCCGATGGGCGTCTTGAAGTTCTTGTTCATCGACAAGCCGAAGCCGAGGCGGGAGATCAAGCCGGCCCCCCAGCTCTCGATGGTGGTGGGCACGATGATGTTGAAAGAAGGGGTGATGACGATCCCCGTGTTCTTCTCTTTGATCAAAGCGGGCATCGCCAGAGCGACGCGAGCGTCAGACCAGCTCCAGCGGCGCCCGTTGGCTGCGTCGGACAGGGTGTACTCGTAGCTGAACCCCTGCAAGCCGAAGGGCTGAAAGCCGATCGAGAAGGCCTTGCCGAACAGGCGCGTGCGGTAGGAAATGAACGCGTTGATGTTCGCCGACAGGTTCGCGTACAGCTGCGGGTCGACGAAGGTACCGAGGCCCAGCAGGTGGTCGACGCTGAAGCTGAAGAAGAAGCCGCGCAACATCGCGAGCTGCTCGGGCGTCAAAACGGCCGACCCGGCCGACGCCGTGGCAGGAGCAGCCGCGGGGGTCGCGGCCTGCGCGGTAACACTGGGCGCGGCAGCAGAGGTGGCCGGGGGCGGGGTGGCCGGCGCCGTCTGAGCCATCGCTTGAACGGCAACCAGGATCACCAGCAGCACAGTGAGACGATTCACGTAGACCTCCGACGACTGACGAGCCCGCGCAACAGGCAAGGTTCATGCCCTTCCGTCAGGGACGGGAAGGCATTGCAAGGCACCAGCATTGATTCGGTTTGCGCCAGGTCGAGTGCCGACCCTGAGCGCTTCACCACGCCAGCCGAGTGCCCAGCCGCCAGTCGACGACCGGCTGTCGACAGAAAAGCGGCAGGGTGCAGGGCGGGAGGCATCAAAGAACGGCGCACCTACCACAGCGGCGAGCGACCGATCAACCAACGCCCCCCCTGAATCGGCTGCCCTGATTGATCGGGCCCAGAAAGCTGTGCTAGGGGCACGCTCCGACTTGGCTGTACTTCCGTTTCGACCCAGGTGCCGATTTGCTGGCGTTCTCTCTCACCACCGCCGTTGCTCCGCTAACGCTCGGCCCTGGCGCTGCCACACCAGCGGGTTTTCTGCTGAGTCACCGCGGGCCTGATGTCTTCGTGAAATCAACGGCCTTGGTGCTCTCTGCCCGCCGAACCCACAACGGCACACGACTTGCGCTAGGGCCCCCGCCAACCCGGAGGTCTGCGTGAACGCATCCAACTCAACCACGACCCGCGCCTCTTCTTCCGCGCCTCGCGCTTCCTTTCGCTTCAGCCTTCAAGCTCTCACCACCGGAGAAATCATGAACCGTCGCTCCACCAACTGGCGCTCACTGAGTGTCGCGATGCTCGCGTTGTTCGCGTTCAGCTGTGCGCAGATGAATGGCGACGTCGTTCGCATTCAGCCCAACGTCGTTCGCAAGTCTGACCTGCTCGACGGGCAGTGGTTCTTCCGCAACACCGTGACCTGGACGCCGTTCAACACCCAGTTCACGTTCCCGGGCCAGACCGGCAACATGGAAAAGCTGGTCTGGGAGATCCAGGAAGGCAACCTCGTCGGGTACCGCTCCTACGCGTACACGGTCGGGGCAGACTCGATCGTCGACCCCAACTCGAAGATCTCGGGCACCACCGGGAAGTACTGCGACGCCGCGGGCAAGTGCACGGGCGGGCAGAAGTATTACGGCGCGCCCGTGGTGGCCTTCCCCATCGTGAGCCACTTCGACATTCAGCGCGGCTACAACCCCGCCACGGGCGAGGCGAACAACGTCATCAGCGAGAACACCTCAGACCGCTTCTGGAATCAGCGTGAATACATCCGCGTGAACTGGTCGACGAACGTTCTCAACAAGGAGTCGGGCCTCAACTGGGGCACCGTGCAGAACCCGCAGTCAGGCGTGACCAACTCGAACTGGATTCAGCCCAACGAGCCTGGCAGCGACCCGTACAACTGGCCGACCTTCGAGTACAAGGACCCCGACGGGAAAGACGGCCCGCTCGAAGAGAAGCTCACCTACTTCGACGTCACCGGCCGCTACATGGCCATGCCTGACAGCATGTACTTCGAGGGTTACGGCAACATTCCCCTCTGCTGGTTCGCGTCAGGCATCTACGACTGCAGCGCCAGCGAGATCCACATTCGCACGTCGATCGCCAAGGTCGACACCACCTGGTCGCGTGACTACGAGCCGCTCCAGTTCCCCAACGATCTGATGTCGTACTTCGGCTATTTCCGCACCGACCGCCTCAACTACGACCGCAAGTTTGGCTACAACGACACGGCCGTCATCCGTCTGGCGAACCGCCACCGCGTCTGGAAGGAGTACTACCAGAAGGCCAACGGTGAGGTGACCGACCAGCCCATCGCGATGGCCGCCCGCACGCCGGAGCCCGTGAAGTACTACTTCACTCCTGCCTCGCGCATGGGCGGGGTCGAGCGCTACGACGAGTTCTGGGAGCCGGGCCGCATCATCGAGCGCGACTATGACCGCGCCTTCCGCCGCGCCATCGGCGCCGCCCAGCAGAAGGATCCCTCGACCGTTCGCCAGATGTTCTACGTCTGCAACAACCCGGTGAAGTCAGGTGACCCGGCGGAGTGTGGAAACGCGGGTTTCAACCCGAAGATCGGCGACCTGCGCCACAGCTTCATCAACACCGTGGCCGAGCCCGTCGCCAACGGTCTGCTCGGTTACGGCCCCAGCTCGGCCGACCCTGAGACCGGGCAGGTCATCTCGGGCATGTCGAACACGTACACCTGGGGTGTCGACATGATCGGCCGCGAGGTCACCAACTGGATCCTCCTGCTGAACAAAGAGAAGTCGACTCAGGATTATATCAGCGGCGTCGACGTGGCCGACTTCGTCAAGAACAACCCGATCTACAACATCAAGGGTCTCCCGAAGAGCGGCCTGCTCCAGTCTGAGCTGCAGGGCATCTCGACCCGGAATGAAGAGACCAAGGGCGCCTGGGACCGTCCCACCCAGCGCATGGCCTCGGTGGTCCAGAGCATTCTGCGCGACAAGAGCACCATCTCGTCGAACGGCGACCAGCTGAAGAAGGCTGCTGACGAGCTGGCGAAGAACCCGGCCCTCGAGGCCGCGGTGCTCGACAACCCCGATGTTCAGAACGACCTGCTCAACCTGCTGCCCCCGTTCGCGCGTGGCGTCGCTGCTCGTGACCCGAGCTTCCTGCGTCAGGCCTCGCGCTCCGTGCTCACCAACATCAAGACCTCGCAAAACTGGGAAAAGCAGCGCATCGAGTGGTTGACGAAGAACAGCATCACCACCTTCGACTTCTACGACCGCACGCTGGTCGGCATCGCCACCGAAAAGCTCAACTACCGCATCGCCCGCGTCGCGGCGCTGGTCAACGGTGGGGCCGGGATGCTCGAAGTCGATGCCAAGCGCATCGCTGATAACGAGATCGCAAGGCAGATCCGGCAGCAGATCTGGTTGTCCACCTCGCTCCATGAGGCGGGTCACACCCTCAACCTGCGCCACAACTTCCAGGGCTCGTACGACGCGATCAACTACTTCGACGAGTACTGGGACATCCGCAAGGACACCATCACGGTGCAGCAGAATAACCAGGCAAAGCTGCCCCGTACCCCGGCAGACATGAAGAAGGCGTCAGAGGGCACCGAGGCGCAGCTCATCACCGGCATGCACAACCACGAGTACTCCTCGATCATGGACTACGCGGGCAAGATCTTCACCGACTACAACGGCATCGGTAAGTACGACGAAGCGGCCATCATCTTCGCGTACTCCGGCGACACGCAGCCCGGCTACGTCGAGGTGTTCGACAACGCGCGCAGGACCTCGAAAGTCATTCCCGGCTCCGACGGCGCCAACATGACCATCTCGGGCGCTGGCGCCGACCTGCCCATGGTCAACGTCACCCACACCAACCCCAACGTGCGCAACTACACCGAGCGCTTTCACTACTCGACCGTGCCCCTGCACTTCGGCGAAGGCTCAGACGTCATTTCGATCCTGAACGACGGTCTGCTCAAGCTCCGTCAGCGCCGCCTGGCGAAGTGGAGCGACGTGGTGGTCGACGAAACGCGCGTGCGCGATGCGCTGAAGGCCGACCCCACGCTGATCAACGACCCTGACCGCGCCGCTGGCGTGTTCGGCAACGTTCAGCTGCGCGTGCCGTACATGTTCTGCAGCGACGATTCGGCTGACGGCCCGGTGCTCTCGTGCAACCGCTTCGACCGCGGCCCCGACTACTACGAGATCACCCGCACCAAGCTCGAGGACTACTGGAACTACTACCTCGACACGCACTTCCGCCGCGACAGCGTCTTCTTCTCCGGCAATGGCGCGGTGGGCCGCACCTTCAACACCTTCTACACGGTGGCCAACTCCTACAAGCACTGGGTCTACGAGGTGTACCAGAAGAGCGCGCGCAACCAGGAGCAGGTCGCTCGCTACAAGCTCGACCCCATGCTCCAGGACTACTGGACCATGTCGGTGCTCGACGGCGTCAACCAGCACCTCAACGTGATGTCGGTGCCTCCTGACGGGTTGTTCATGTACCGCAACCTGCGTGGCGGCGCCCGTTGGGACCTCATCAGCCAGGGTGAAGACTTCGACTACCTGAACCCCACCGGCCGCGCGGCGCTCGAAGAGCTCTACACCAACCGCTTCGCCGCTCAGGACTTCATGGTCATCCCGCGTGGTCTGGGCCGCCGCATGTACAGCCGTTACGACTTCAAGTCGGGCTTCGGCTTCTGGAACCGCATGCTCGAGGCCGGTCACTACAACGACCAGGTCGGCGCGATGTTCGCAGCCGTCATCCCCGAGATCGACATTCAGGGCGTGGACATCACGGCCGACCAGGATCGGTACGCCATTCCGTACTACCTGACGTTCCGCGACGAGTTCCAGAGCACCTTCAGCTCACTGTGGGCCAACGACGAAGAGAAGATTCGCCCCGTCGCCTACAAGACGGTCAACGCGGCCAACGGCATCGAGGACAACGCGGCCATCTCGTGGCGCACCTACGTGCGCGGCACCGACTTCTTCTCGAACTTCAACTACCCCCGCGAGCGGGCGAACTGCACCGCAGGTCAGCAGCCCTACCGCGACGAGTGCTGGGTTCCTGATCAGCGCGCTGCGCCTGCGAACATTCAGCTCACGTGGACCAGCCGCATCTACGGCCTGTTCCTGGGCATGGCGTTGTTCCGCGTGAACTACGACCTCGACTACGCCAAAGCCAACCAGGTCTTCAAGCTGGGCTCGGGCGAGGCCTTCCAGGTCGCGGCTGGCTACCACACGGTCGAAGTGCCTGACGTCACCACGGGTCACCGCTACGCGGCGATTGAGAAGGACAACGCGCCCCCCAACAGCACCGGTGCCATCCGCATGATCGACATCGCCAACCAGTACCTGATCATGGTTCGCGACCCCGCCACCTGCCCGCTGCCCGACTACATCTTCTTCCAGGGCTTTCAGTGCTTGGCGGCAGATCAGGCCAACAACCCCGCGCTCCTCGAGGATCGTCGCAAGTACTGGACTGAGCTCTTCCAGGACTCCATTCGCGACCTTGGGCTGCAGCGCAGCATGTACCAAATTTACGGGAAGGCGTTCTGAACATGGAACTCCGCACTCTTGAGGGAAAGAACATGAACCGCCTCTTCCGCGCAGTCCTCCTCGCCACCACCGCGCTCGTCGCGGTGGGTTGTGGTCAGCCCGAGCTGATCGATCGCACCGGCCCGAACTACATCAAGAAGTCCGATCTGCTCGAAGGCACCTGGTACATTCAGGAGTCGGTCGTCGACGCACCCAAGACGCCTAATGGCATCGCCACCATCGGTTATGGCGGCAAGATGGAGAAGATTCGTTGGGAGGTGCAGGAGGATCTCCTCGTCGCCTACCGCTCCTACGAGATCGTGGCCGGGGCCGACCCGCGCGTCGACCGCGAGAACTCGAAGATCGGAAAGGTCGTCTTCAAAGACGGACGCCCGTACAAGGGCAACCCCGTCTTCGCGTACAAGATCCAGAGTCACTTCGACCGCCAGCGTCAGTACAACCCTGCGACGGGTGAACAGCGGAACGTGCTCGTCGAGGACTCGTCAGATCGCCCCTGGTACGAGCGCCAGTACATGCGCGTGAACTGGACGACCCAGTCGATCCAGAACTTCGACAACTGCAACAACCCCGACGGCAAGCCCAACGGCTGCATTGGCGGCAGCGGTATGTACATGCGCTACGTCACCGCGCAGGACCAGAACGCCACTGACCAGGCGCTGACCCTCACTCACGACAGCAGCGGCAAGCTCACCTACTTCGACTGGGCCACGCAGGTGATCATGAACCCGGCGAGCATCTACTACGAGGGCTACGGCAACTTGCCGTACTGCTTCTTCAACCCCACGTTCGACTGCGAGAGCGCCGACGTTCGAGTCCGTACTTCGGTGCTGCGCGTCGATGAAGCGGTCGCCAACGACTACGAGCCGCTCGTCTACAGCGACAAGCTGATGGTGAAATTCGGTTACTTCCGCCAAGAGTCCTACAGCTACTCGAAAGACTATTATTACACGTACTCGGGTCAGCAGTTCTTCGCGATGCGCCACAACATCTGGCAGCGCGCCCACGACGCCAAGGGCAACACCATCCCCGTGGTCGAGCGCGGCCTGCGCCCCATCGTTTATTACATGACGCAGAACACCCCCACGTACCTGGAAGGCGTGGCCGCGCAGCACCTCGCCACCGGCCAGGGCATGGACCCCTCCCAGACCATCGAAGCATCGTGGGACCGCGCCTATCGCCGCGCGGTCGCCGTGCCCCGTGGTCTCGAGGTCAGCGACGTGCCGCAGATGTTCTATGTGTGCGAGTCTCCTGTTCGCGAAGGCTCGCCGGCTGCCTGTGGCAAGCCTGGCACCTACGCTCGCATCGGCGACCTTCGTTACCACATGATCCCCTACGTCGATCAGAACGCTGGCGGTCTGCTCGGCCTCGGTCCCTCTGCGATGGATCCCGAAACTGGAATGGTCGTCAAGGCGGCCGCCAACGTGTACGGCCCCGGGCTCGACACCTGGTCTGGCAGCTCGCAGCAGGTCATCGACGTCGTCAGTGGCGAACTCACTTTGAGCGAGCTCATCACCGGCAAGGACATCAAGGACTACGTCGCCGCGAACCTGAACCCCACCGACCCCCGCCGGCCGGCGAACGGTCCGTGGAACTCGCAGCAGCCCCTCGTCTCCGAGTCCACCCGGCCCACCGGCTCGTTCGGCAACCTCGACGGCAAGCTCAAGACGCTTTCCAACCAGTGGCGCCACAACGGCAGCCTGCCGCTCGCCAAGGAGAACCGCCGCGCGGTGGTCGACCAGCTGATCAAGAACAACCCCTCACTCGAGGAAGAGCTCGTCAACCTGCCTGAGGTGCGCGTCGCCATTCAGTCGCTCACCACCAACAAGGGCTTCCAGGCCAAGTTGCAGACTGACTCGGCATTCTACCGCACGGTGGCGCGCAACCTGCTGCTGGGCAACGACCCCATCGAGGCGGCGATCACCAAGTCACGCAACACGCCTGACCCGACGATCGGTTGTTTCTTTGAGTTCTCCTACAGCGACGAAGACTACTTCGGCCTCGCCAAGCGCAAGGTCGAGCTGCAGACCAGCCTCGTCAGCAGGTTCAAGCAGCAGGGTCAGACCGACGAGCAGGCACGCACCAACGCGAAGGCCGAGGTCTACAACAGCCTTCGCCGCGAAGCCTACCGCTCGGTCACTGAGCACGAGATCGGCCACACCGTCGGCCTGATGCACAACTTCGTCGCCTCGGCTGACGCGCTCAACTACCACGACGGCTACTGGGATCTCCGCAAGGAGACCATCGGTGTCAACGTCGGTGGCCGCCGCGTGTTGCCCGTGACGCCGCAGAACCTGTCGGACGCCGCCAAGCCCAACCAGCGCCAGCTCGACGCCTCGATGTACGAGTACACCTACTCGTCGATCATGGACTACGGCGCGCGCGTCAACGCGCAGAACCGCGGCACCGGCAAGTACGACGAAGCCGCGATTCTCTTCGCCTACTCCGGTGGTTTCGAGCCGGGCTGGGTCGAGGTCTTCAACGAGCTGCGCCCCAACTACCAGAGCCCCAACATCACGGTGCCGCTGGACAACCAGGCGAAGGTCTTCACCGTGCGCGGCGCGCAGGTCGAGATTCCGCTGGCGCACGTCGAGCACTACACGCCGGCCTCGTCGTTCTACTCAGACAAGTACCACTACACGACGCTGCCCTTCCATTTCGCCGACCAGCAGCCGTCGTTCGAAGGCATGCTCGACCAGGGCATCTCGCGCATGAAGAACCGTTCGTTCCGCAAGTGGAGCGAGATGTCGGTTCACTACAAGCGCATCGAGGAAGAGCTCAAGAAGTTCAACCTCTCGCAGTCGGGTCTGTCTGAGAACGACTACGCCCGCGCTCGCGACATCATCAACGCGGCCGGTGGTTCGAACGTGCCGGTCGAGGTGCCCTACATGTTCTGCTCCGATTACGAAGTCGGCGCGAACCTGCTGTGCAACCGCAATGACCAGGGCGCCGACGTCTTCGAGATGACCTCGAAGTGGATGGAGCGCTTCAACCAGTCGTACGTGTTCTCGAACTTCCGCCGCGACCGCCTCATCTACTCGCCGGCGGCGGTGGCCTCGGGCAAGTTCGGCCGCTTCCTGGGGAACATCCCCAACGTCTACCAGCAGTGGCTCTTCAACATCTTCTACCTGGCCAAGTACTACCAGCTGACCCCCGAGGAGATGGACAAGTTCTACGGCCTCGGCGACCCCATCTGGCAGAACTACTGGACGATGGCGGTGATCGACTCGACGAACCTGCTGATGCAGCAGATCTCGATTCCGAGCGCCGGCTACCACGGCAAAAAGACCGACGGCAGCTGGGAGTACGTGCCGACGGGTGACCCGCAGAACGTTCGTCTGCCGGCCGCGAGCGAAGCGGCGCTGAAGACCTCGCTCCAGAACCCCATGAACGGTGGTTACTCAGACATCGCCTACGTGCCCCGCGGCCCCGGCCGCAGCATGTTCACCGTCTACGACACGTTCGGCTACGACGGCTTCTCGCGCGTCAACGAGGCCGGTCACTTCTGGGACGTGTACGCGGCGATGCTCGCGCTCACCACCAGCGAGACGAACTTCCTGGGCGTCGACCGTGGCTCCGATGCGCTGCGCTATTCGCTGCCGTACTACACGACGTTCAACCTCGAGCTGGCTCCGCTCTTCAACAACTACTGGACCCAGAACGTCTCGTACTACTCGCCGCAGATGGCCAAGCAGGCTGACGGCACGGCGCTCATTCAGCTGCCGACCTACATCCGCGCTCAGGACTTCATCCCCGGCTTCGTCTACCCCGCGGCCCCGGTCGTTCCGGTCGACGGTTCGGGTCAGCCGATGGTGATGTCGAAGGTCGCCCCCGTCTCGACCTGGAGCTCGCGGTTCTACGCTCAGGTCTGGTCGATGGCGTTCTTCACGGCCAACTTCAACCTCGAGTTCGCGAACTTCAACCAGATCTTCCGGCTGGGCTCTGGCGACAACCTCACCCCGGCGGCCGGCTTCACGGTCGTCACCTACGAGGATCCGTTCGGCGGCGGCTACGTGTACGCGGCG
This sequence comes from Archangium sp., assembly GCA_043773025.1. Lineage (GTDB taxonomy): Bacteria > Myxococcota > Myxococcia > Myxococcales > Myxococcaceae > Archangium_A. The sequence continues at coordinate 7,092 of JAYVFP010000245.1, read as the reverse complement.
ATGAAGAAGACGGGCCAACTGGTGCCCACTGCCGGTGTCGAGATGGTGCAGCGTGCCGCTCTTTCGAAGACCAAGTGGGAGGCGGCCAGAGCTGCCAACCAGCCGGTCGACGGCAAGACGGCAGCGGAGTGGGAGACCGACCTGCGCGGCTCGACCCGCACGCTGGAAATGATGCGCGGCCTGTACGACATCTTCGGCAGCGCCTGGTAACTCGCAGGCGAGGTTGAAACACCCGGCGCTCGACCCTGAGGTGGGGTCGGGCGCTGGTTGTTTTCAGGGTGCTTCACTTTCGCTACAACACACTTTGTGCAACTCGCGCCGCGTCAGTTGGATTTCTTCGGGAGGCTCTCGCGGCCGCCCAGCGTGCCGGCGCGCGTGCCCGTCGAGCCTCCGAAGGTCGTCGAGCCCGAAGCACCAGCGCCCCTGCTCAAGGCCGTGCCGGTGGCGCTGCCCCAGGTGGCCGAACGCCCGCCCACCCGCCAGGAGACGCTGGCCCGGGCCCGGGCAATGGCCGCGCGCATCGCCGAGATCCTCGGGCCCGAGCTCAAGGTGCTCCTGACCGTGCACGACAACCGCTCGACGATGATCAGCTTCCGGCGCCAGCCGCCGCTGCTGAAGATCCGCGCGCACCACATGTTCCTCGAGGCGCCGGTCGAGGTGGTGCGCGCGATCGCCGACTACGCGGGGCGGGGCAAGACCCAGGCGGGGGTCGAGCTCGACGACTTCATCGCCGCCCAGCAAAAGCGCATTCGGGCGATGCCCACGAAGCTCACGCTGCTCGAATCACGCGGAAAGTGTTTCGATTTGCACGACTTGTTCGTGAGCATGAACGCGGCGCACTTCGAGAACGCGGTGGTCGCGCGCATCGGCTGGGGGCGCAACACCAGCAAGCGGCGGCGAAAGTCGATTCGCCTGGGTGTGTACGATCACAAGGCGCGTGAGATTCGCATTCACCCCGCGCTCGACCGGCCCGACGTGCCGCGCTTCTTCGTGGAGTTCATCGTCTTCCACGAGATGCTCCACCAGCTCTTCCCCAGCGATCGCGACACGGGCCGCCACGTGCATCACCCGCGAGCCTTTCGAGATCGTGAACGCGGGTTCCCCAAATACGCCGCCGCGATGGCCTGGGAGCGGCAACACCTGCAAGAACTCCTGCGCCGGTGAAGCTGCCGTGCACGAAGCCCACCCGAAAGACCGGCGTGGCCGACGTCAGCGGCTTCCTGGCGACCGGCGTCATGGAGGCGAGCAGCTCGTCACGCGACCCAAAGCCACCTTCGCGGGCCTCATTCTGGCCAGTTTCACGAAGCGACCGTGTTCACCTCGACCCGCCGATCGGGTGAACGCGGTAACGACCTCCCACTTTGACGAGGGGCTTCTCCCCGAGGCGAAAGGTGAGACGCACTGCGCCATCGACGATGTCGGCATGAAAGCGTTTCTGGAAGAGCAACACCCTCGTCCGTATAACCCCACGAATGAGACGCGCGAAGATTGTCTGCACGCTGGGGCCGGCCACCAACTCGCAGGAGATGCTGGAGAAGCTGATCAACGCCGGGATGGACGTGGCGCGGCTCAACTTCAGCCATGGAACACATGCTGATCACCTGCTGACCATCGAGCGGCTTCGAGCGGCGCAGCTCAAGGTGCGTAAGGCGGTCGGCATTCTGGGCGATCTCCAGGGCCCGAAGATCCGCACGGGCAAGCTGGTGACGGGCTCGGTCGAGCTGGTCGAGGGCAAGGAGCTGTCCATCACGATGGACGAGACGCACCTCGGCACGGTCGACCTGGTCGGCACGACCTACCCGCACCTCGCCTCTGACGTGAACGTGGGCGATCGCATCCTCGTCGACGACGGCCTGCTCGAGCTCAAGGTGCTGCAGACCGACAAGAAGATGTTGATCCGCACGGAGATCATTCACGGCGGCACGCTCAAGAACAACAAGGGCATCAACCTGCCGGGCGTGGCGCTGAAGGCCGAGGCGCTCACCGCGAAGGACAAGGAAGACCTGATCTTCGCCTTGAAGCACGGGGTCGACATGGTGGCGCTCTCGTTCGTGCGCTCGCCCGAAGACATCGACCAGTGCCGTCAGGCGATGCAGGAAGCGGGCAGGGTGGTGCCGATCATCGCGAAGCTCGAGAAGCCCGAGGCGATCGCCCGGCTCGACGCGATCCTCGACAAGACCGACGGCGTGATGGTGGCGCGTGGTGACCTCGGCGTGGAGATTCCCCCCGAGGAGGTGCCCGCGATTCAGAAAGACATCATTCGCCGGGCCAACCAGCGCGGCATGCCGGTGATCGTGGCGACGCAGATGCTCAACTCGATGATCGAGCACCCCCGGCCGACGCGCGCCGAGGCGAGCGACGTGGCCAACGCGATCTTCGACAACACCGACGCGGTGATGCTCTCGGGCGAGTCGGCCTCGGGGCGCTACCCCATCGAGTCGGTCGAGATGATGAGCCGCATCGTCGAGGCGGCCGAGTCGGCGATGCGTCAGTCGTTCCCCCGCATCGGCAGTGGCGAGCCGGTGAAGATCCCCGCTGATTTCCCCGACGTCACCTGCGGTGTGGCTTGCCGTGCGGCGCGTGAGGCCGGGGCCGCGTTGATCGTCGCCTTCACGTTGACCGGCACCACGGCGCGGCTGCTCTCGCGGTACCGCCCGCAGATGCCCATCATCGCGTTCTCACCGAACCAGGAAGTGCGCCGCAGACTGGCGCTGCTCTGGGGCGTGATGCCGCGCGTGCTCGAGCCGGTGCAGGAGACGGAAGAGATGGTGCAGCGCGTGGAGGAAGAGCTGCTCGCGCGTGGGCTCGCCAAGCGTGGTGATCGCATCGTGATCGTGTTCGGTGCGCCTGTCGGGCAGGCTGGCCGCATCAACTCATTGCGGCTTCACACCATCGAGATGTGACTTGGCTCCCTCTCCCTGCGCGAGCGGGGAGAGGGTCAGGGCGAGGGGGTTTACTTCGACTTGAGCGCCCGCTTGGGCACGTCGGCCTCGACGAAGATCCTGAACAGATCCTTGTCGAGCTGCCCGCTCTCCGATTCCTTCCGCAGAATGTCGAGCGCGAGATCGTGCGGCACCGCTTTCTTGTACGGCCGGTCGCTCGCGGTCAGCGCGTCGTAGATGTCGGAGATCGCCATCATCTTCGACTGCACGGGGATCTGCTCCGAAGAGACCGCGCGCGGGTAGCCCTTCCCGTCGAGCTTCTCGTGGTGCGCGTAGGCGATCTCAGGCACGCGCTTGAGCGTCTTGGTCCACGGGATCTGCGAGAGGAACCGGAACGTGTGCGTCACGTGCGACTCGATTTCCCTGCGCTCGGTGGGTGACAACGAGCCGCGCGCAATCGACAACACCTGCACGTCATTGGGCGTCAGCAGCATCTGCGGCCGCTCGCGCGAATCGTTGTACGAGAGCCCGGCCAGGCCCGTGAGCCGCTCGAACCCGCCCTGCGCCAGCACGGTCGGCCGGTTGCACTGGAGCACGAACTCCAGCGCCTCATCGACCTCCTTGAGCTCACGCACCAGCCGCTCGTTCTCCTCGGCTTCGATCTCCTGGGCCGCACGTTCACCGCGCAGCTTCACCGCGTCGAGGCGCCGCATCATCGAGGCCATCTGCCGGTCTTTGCGCGCGAGATCGAAGCGCTGCTTGAGCACCTCGAGCTCATGCGGGTACAGCTTCTCGGCCTTGACCAGCACCGGCTCTCGCACGCCGATCTTCCCGAAGTCGTGCAGCAGCGACGCGTAGCGGATTTCCTGAATCTGCTCCGAGCTGAACTTGAGATCCTTGAACGGCCCGCCCGGCGACTGCTCGGTGGCCTCGGCCAGCGCCACGGTGAGCGAGGCCACCCGGCCCGAGTGACCCGCGGTGGTGGGGTCGCGCGACTCGATGGCCATCACCGAGGCCTGCACGAAGCCCTCGAACAGCCGGCTGATGTCTTCGTGCAGCATGGCGTTCTCGATCGCCTGTGCCGCCTGCCCGCCGAGCGCGATCAGCAGCTCTTCGTCTTCTTCGTCGAAGCAGCCGCCGACCGCGTTGAGCGCCTGGATGACGCCGGTGACCTCACCCTTGGTGTCGCGCATCGGCACGCAGAGCACGCTCTTGGTGCGGTAGTCGGTCTTGAGATCCCAATCGCGGTTGAAGCGCGGGTCTTCGTAGGCGTCGCGCAGGTTCACCACCTCGCCCTTCTGCGCCACCGAGCCCGCGATGCCCATGCCCAGGGGCACGCGGATCTCCTGCTTGGCGCCCTGGGCGACGCGGCTCCACAGCTCATTGCGTTGCCGGTCGAGGATGAAGAGCGAGCAGCGGTCGGCTTCGACCACGCGCGCAGCTTCGCGCAGGATGAGGGGGAGCAGCTCATCGAGGCTGTGCGCCGCCGCCATCGCCTTGGCCACCTCGAGGATCGCCTGCAGCTTGTCGACGCGCCGGAGGGCCAGCTTCAGCGGAGACATCGAAGGCGAGGTCTTCTCATCCTGTTCGTGATCCACGAGAGCGATGTTCCTCCCTCAGGGCGATGGGAGCAACCACCGTGACCAACCCGTCGAGAGGCTCGACTCCGCCGGGGGGGAGCGGTACCAAGGGCTCATGACGAACCGCGTGCGCATCGCGCCTTCGATTCTCTCGGCGGACTTCGGCCGGCTGCACGACGAGGTGAAGGCCCTCGAGACCGCGGGCGCCGACTACGTGCACATCGACGTGATGGATGGCCGTTTCGTGCCGAACATCACCATCGGGCCGCTGGTGGTCGAGGCGGTCAAGCGCGCCACCTCGCTCCCCCTCGACGTGCACCTGATGATCGTCGAGCCTGAGCGGTACATCGACGACTTCGCCAGGGCGGGCGCGAACATCATCACCGTGCACCAGGAGACCTGCCCGCACCTGCACCGCACGCTGCAGCAGATCCGCGCGGCGGGCGCGAAGCCGTCAGTGGTGCTCAACCCCAGCACGTCGTTGTCGACCCTCGAAGAGGTGCTCAGCGAAGTCAGCCAGGTGCTGCTGATGTCGGTCAATCCTGGCTTCGGTGGGCAGGCGTTCATTCCGGCCACCGTCGAGAAGGTGCGCAGGCTGCGCGCGATGATCGATGCGCGGGGGCTGAAGGTCGACATCGAGGTCGACGGAGGGATCAACCCGGTCACCGCCAAGCAGGTGGTGGCGGCGGGGGCGAACGTGCTGGTGGCGGGGAACGCGGTGTTCAAGACGCTTGATTACAAAGCGGCGATCTCGGCGCTGCGGGGCTGAGGGGTCGAGAGGCGTCTGCCCTCTCCCCCTCGGAGACTGTTGAAGTACGCCCTCGACTTCGCTCGCAGGGTTGGCGGAAATAGAAATGACTCCAATCACCTCCGCTCGCAGGGTTGGCCGAAATAGAAATGACTCCAATCACCGGTCTCCCCGAGCGTAGTCGAGGGGGCACTTACCGCCCGAAGGCGAGGTAATCCCTCGACTCCGCTCGGGATGAACGGTGGGCGCTCTTTATTTCGATCAACCCTGCGAGAGCAGTCGAGGGGCCGCTGGGCTTAGCGGCGCGCGATGACGTTGCGCTTGGCCGCCACTTTTGCGCCGGGGGCCCTGACGGTCTGCACCTTCGCGGTCTCGACCTTCGGCGCCGGGTACGGCCACTGGCGCATGATGGGAATGTTGAGCGGCGCGGCGGGCAACACGGCCACCGACTTGAGCGCGCGGGCCCGCGACGGCGCTTGAGAGACGTTCACCACGGCCAGCGAGCTCAAGATAATCAGCGCTCCGGCAATCAGCGCACCGATGACGATCCGGCGATCGTTCATGAGGCGCTCGAGCGGACTGGGCACATCGAAGGTCTGGGTGGACATGTGCCCGCCTTGAGCAATTGGCAGGCCGCTCGGCTGCTGCACTCGATCCGGCCACTTACGCCGCAGGCAAACCCACACTGACTGCGCCGACGTGCTCCAGTGGAGTGCGTCGACCGCAATTTGAAAGGCAATTTACAGCCGTGAACGATTCCGTCGACAGTTGGAAGCGAGTCGTCGGTGAGTTCATCGATGCTTCAGTCAACGAGCCCGCGAAGGCACTCTCGATGCTGGCCCTTCACCCCGCGCTCCGGAGCGCGACCTGGTTGGGCGAGCCGCTGCTGCAGTTCCTCGCCGTGGAAGGCTACCTGGAGGCCGTTCAGTTTCTGGTGCGCTCGGGGTTCTCCGTCGAAGGTTTGAGCGGGGCCATCAGCGATGTGGTGATGCTCGGAAATCTCGAGGCGCTGCAGGTGCTGATTGGATTGGGGGTCAAGCTCGCTGACGCTTCGGCCCGCGGGTCGAGCCCGCTTGAATCCGCAGCGATGACGGGAAGGGCAGATCTCATCGACGCGCTGCTGCGCGCCGGGGCGCCCATCGGACCGTAAGGTGAGCTCGAGAGCCTCGTCAAGATGCTGCCCCAGGACGAAGCCAGGGAGCGCCTTCTTGCTTGGATGCAAGCGCATCGTTTGAGCTGAGCCTCGTCCTACGGATCAGAGGCTGCTGGCGGGCACCCAGCGCTCATCGCCTTCCATCGTGCGCACTTTGACCTGACCATCTTTGCGCTCGAGCTCTTTGACGCGCGTGCCGACGCCCAGCGCCGGGTCCGGCCTGGGGAGGCGCGGCCTTGATGGTCTTGCCGTAGAGCGACTCGATGCGGCCTTGATCCTTCTTCCGCTCGACCACGATGTTCGAGGTCATCTGCTGCGCGGCGTAGGCGCTGCTCAAGTCACCCGCAACCACGTCATCGGAGAAGTCGGCCGTACCCTCCAGAGCCTTCTTGGTGCTCGCGGAGAGCGCGGTGTCTTCCTTCAGATACGCCGAGCTCTTCTTCGCAGTGCTTCCAGCTTCACCGGCCCGGCAGCGCACTTGAGCGCTGCCTTCGCACGTCACCTTCACTGGCGGGCGCTCCGGGCGCTGTAGGGCTTGCAGGAGAGGATGAGCGCGGCGGCGAGCGTGGTGAACAGGCGGACCTGAAACGCACGAGGGCGCGTGGCGCTCTTCCCATGACAAAGCTGAGCGGATTGAGTGACCTGCAGCCCGAAAGAAAGGTGCTGGCTGCCCGGGTCTCCCTCGTGCTCATCGCGTGCGGGCTCTTCGCACGTCGCGAGGTGCGCTCA
>JAYVFP010000244.1:0-3444 GCA_043773025.1 Archangium sp. | reverse complement strand
GGTGGATGCTTGCATGCGGCGAACTGATCACGCTTCGTAGCCGCTGTGGATCCCCATCAAAGATGTGCGCGATCATGAGCCGCTCGGGATGAACGGTGGGCGCTCCTTATTTCGTTCAACCCTGTCGGGATGAACGGTGGGCGCTCCTTGTTTCGATCAACCCTGCGAGCCCAGTCGAGGGGGCACCTGCAGTGCGAAGGACAGGCAATCCCTCGGCTGCTCTCGGCAGGACCGGTCGTCAGTCGATGAACTCGAACACCAGATCGAGCGCCGGGTCTGCCGTGCGCAGCGCCTGAAGGCCGGTCGAGAACACCGCGACGAGATCTTCCAGATCGATCGCTTCGGCCAACGTCTCTGAAACCTCAGGCAGATAGAACGGCCGCTCCGCGAGAAACGCCACGCGCTCGCTCGCCGGCACGAAGCCTCGTTGCAACGCCGCCTCGGCACGGCGCGCATCACCCAATCGCTCGGCCAACAAGTTGTCGCGGAGAAACGCGCGCACTTCATCATCGAGTTCAGCGGGCCACCGCAGGCTCGCGATCACCCGCTTCTGGGTGCGATCAGCTGTCATCAACACGAGCTCGAGGCCGCTGGTTGCCATGACCACTTCGTACTTGAAGCCCCCATTTCGGTGTGTAGGTTCGCCGCCCCATTACAGGGAGGGAGTCCACACCATGTTCAAGAATCTCATTGCAGTTTCACTCTTCGCGGTTGTCGCGGTCGGCTGCGCGCACGGCCAGCGCTCGTACATCGACCCCACCGCAACCATGAACCCTGAGCCTGCCGCCATGTGGTCGCGCCCTCAGGAAGTCGGCTACACGCTGGGCGAGCGCATCCAGGGTGAAGCGGCCATCAACTGTCTGTTCATGTTCATCTGCTGGGGCGCCGAAGATGGCGGCATCGGCAGCGCCTTCGCGGGCATCATCGGCGCGCTCACCGGCCAGTCGGCTCCTTCCGATCCGCTCGTGCGCGCGGCGGCTGCGGGCGCGGTGCTCTCGGCTCCCACGGAGACGGACGGCATCTTCGTGCTCAACCACGAGACCGACTCGTTCAACATCTTCCTCTACTCGCGTCGTTCGGCGCGCGTGATCGGCAAGGCCGTTCGCCTGCACCCCATCGGCGAAGTCAGCCAGGAGCGCGCAGACAAGGTTCGTAACCTGAAGGCGATGTCGGGCACCAACATCCACCTCACCGGGTTCCCCACGCCGTAATTTCGGCGGACGCTTTTCAGTCGCTGTCGTCAAGGGGCAGGGTCCACGGTGGACCTTGCCCTTTTGTTTTGGTGTTCAGAGACCGCCGGGGCCCAGGCACACCGAGTTGCCGTTCTCCGTGCGGCAGGTGTACCCGCTGCGGCAATCCGAGTCCTTCATGCAGGTGCGCAGACACCCCGCGGTGTCGTCGTCGATCGCCCGGGGAACGCACGCGCTCCCCGCGGGGCAGGCGCTCCCTCCGACGGTGCAGGTGCGGCTGCAGAGCCCGCCGGGTGAGAAGTCGCGGTTGAGGCAGACGCCCGGGCCGCAGTCGGTGGCGACCGTGCAGGGGTCTCCGATGACGGGACCACACGCGAAGAGGCCCAGAGCCATCACGAACGTGAGCAGTCGAATTCGCATCGCTCGATTAGAGTCGGTTTCGTGACGCACGACGAATTGATTGGTGGCGGTTTTCTCCTCGAGCCCATCGGCCACCGGAAGGTGATGGCGCCCGAGTTCTTTTCACCCGAGCAGCGCGCGCTGTACGAGACGGCCCGCAGGTTCAGCACCGAAGAAGTGCTGCCGCGCGCCGATCGCATCGAGAAGAAAGACTTCGCGCTGCTCCGCGAGCTGCTGCGCAAAGCCGGTGAGCTCGGCCTGCTGGGCATCGACATCGAAGAGGCCTACGGCGGCTTCGGGCTCGACAAGACCACCACGCTGGTGGTCGCCGAAGCGAAGAGCCTGCTGGGCAGCTGGTCGGTCACCTTCGCGGCGCACACCTGCATCGGCACCTTGCCCATTGCCTGGTTCGGCACGCACGAGCAGAAGCAGAAGTACCTGCCCACCCTGGCCAGTGGCGAGAAGGTCGCAGCCTACGCGCTCACCGAAGCGGGCTCAGGCAGCGATGCGCTGGGTGCCAAGACGCGCGCGGTGAAGAGCGCAGACGGCACGCACTACCTGCTCACGGGCAGCAAGCAGTACATCACCAACGCCGGCTTCGCTGACGTCTTCATCGTCTTCGCGAAGGTCGATGGCACGCAGTTCAGCTGCTTCATCGTCGACCGCGACACGCCGGGGCTCACGGTCGGGCCCGAAGAACACAAGATGGGCATTCGCGGCTCGTCGACTTGCCCGTTGATCCTCGAAGACGCGCGCGTGCCGGTGGGGAACCTGCTCGGTGAGATCGGCCGCGGTCACAAGATCGCCTTCAACATCTTGAACCTGGGCCGCCTCAAGCTGGGCGCGGGCGTCATCGGCGCGATGAAGCTGCACCTCGCAGGTGCCTGCACGTACACCTGCGATCGACGGCAGTTCGAGACGCCCATCATCCGCTTCGGGCTGACGCGCGAGAAGCTCGCCCGCATGCTCACCCACACGTACGCCGTCGAGTCGATGGCGTACCGGACCTCGGGGCTCATCGACGACAAGGTCTCGAAGGGCACCGCGCTGCTGGCGGCCATCGAAGAGTTCGCGGTGGAAGCGAGCATCTTGAAGATCCTCGGCAGCGAGTACTTCGGCCAGTTGGTCGATGACGGCGTGCAGCTGCACGGCGGTGCGGGCTTCATCGAGGAATACCCGGTAGAGCGCGCGTACCGCGACTCGCGCATCAACCGCATCTTCGAGGGCACCAACGAGATCAACCGGCTGCTCATCGGCGGCACGCTGCTCAAGCGCGCGATGAAGGGCGTGTTGCCGCTCTTCGACACCACGGGCACGCCTGCGACCGATGACGCCAACGTGGAAAACTTGAAGCGCCTCGCGCGGCTCACCCTGCAGGTCGCGGTCGAAGCGCACGGCCCTCAGCTCGAGAAACACCAGGGCGTGCTCGCCTGCGTGGCAGACCTGGTGATGGATGCGTTCGCGCTCGACGCGATGACGGCGCGCAACCGGCAACTCTCGAAGACGAAGACGCTCGAGCCGTGGCGTGTGGCCGCGGTGCAGCGGTTCTCGAACGACGCCCATGGTCGGGCGTTGCTCTCGGCCCGTCGTGCGATGTCGGCGTGCGTGCAAGGCGAGGCGCTTCAGACCCGGCTGGCCGAAGCGAGCGCGTTGATCGTCTGGCAGCCGCTCGACGCCGAGGTGCTCGATGAGACCCTGGCCGCCGCGGTCGAAGCGGCGCGCGGGTACCCGTCGTTGAGTTGAGCCGCTTCAAAGACTGTTGAAGTACGCCCTCGACTCCGCTCGCAGGGTTGGCCGAAATAGAAATGACTCCAATCACCGGTCTCCCCGAGCGCAGTCGAGGGGGCACTTACCG
>JAYVFP010000243.1:0-32425 GCA_043773025.1 Archangium sp. | reverse complement strand
GGCGCTCGAAGCCACCGAGCGACGCGACCTCGGCCACACCCGCCACGGCCTGGAGCGCCGGGCGAACGGTGAAGTCCTGCAGCTCGCGCAGTTGCGCCAGGTCGAGCTTCCCCGAGGTGTCTTGGAGCACGTACTGATACACCCAGCCGATGCCGCTCGCGTCGGGCCCCAGAATGGGCGTGGCGTCGGCCGGGAGCGCCGCCTGCACCCGCCCCAGTTGCTCGAGCACCCGCGTGCGCGCCCAGTAGAGGTCGGTGCCGTCCTCGAAGATGGCGTAGACGAAGCTCATGCCGAACATCGAGTAGCCCCGCACCGTGAGGGCCCTGGGCGTGCTCTGAAGCGCGCGCACCAGGGGATAGGTGATCTGATCCTCGACCAGGTCGGGGCTGCGGCCCATCCACTCGGTGAAGACGATCACCTGCGGGTCTGAGAGATCCGGCAGCGCGTCGAGCGGCGTCTTGCGGATCGAGTCGATCGCCCAGCCCACGAGCAAGAGCGCGATCGCGAAGACCGCGAGGCGGTGTCTGGCCGACCACTCGATGACTCGCTCGACCATGGCCCCTACCCTCCGTGTCCCTGGTGGGCACCGGGCGCTGCGGCCCCGGCATCAGCGCCTGGCTCCGCGGGGGGCCTGACGCCACCGTGCCCCGCGTGACCTGTGCCTCCACTCGAGGCGCGCAGCCTGCTCTCCGAGTCGATGAGGAAGACGCCCGAGGCCACCACCCGCTCGCCGTCGACCAACCCCTCGAGGATCTCCACGCGATCAGTGAGCCGCGCGCCCAACCGAACGATGCGCGGCTCGAACTGCCCCTCACCGGTCATCACGAAGACGTGCTGTTGGGCCCCGGTGTCCACCACTGCGTCGCGGGGGACCGTGAGCCGCTGCTGCGGGTCGAGCTGAAAGTCGGCCGTCCCATAGAGCCCCGGGCGCAACGAGCCGTCGAGGTTGGGCACCGAGAAACGGACCCGCAGGGTGCGAGTGCGATCGGTGAGGGTCGGGTAGATGAACTCGACCTTCGCTTCGATCGGCGGCCGGCCCGACCCTGAAAACTCCAACCTCGCCGACGAGCCCTGGCGAATCGCGCTGGCGTCGCTCTCCGCGACCTCGGCGAGCACCCAGACCTGGCTGAGATCCGCGACGGTGACGATCTCGGTCGACGGGTCCACCGCGGTGCCCACCGCGACACCCCGGCGCAGCACGATGCCGCTGCGAGGGGCGACCAGGGTCACCAGGCGCTCGGGCGTACCTCGCCTCTCCAGCGCACGAATCTGCGCTTCTGACATGCCCAGTACGACAAGCCTCGTCCTGGCGCTGGCACCCACCAGGCTCGACGGCCCGGCCTGAGCGGCCTTCAGGGCTGAGAGGTACTCCACCTGCGAGGCGAAGAGCTCCTGCGAAAAAATCCCCGCCAGGGGCGCGCCCGCTTTCACGCTCTGCCCGGTGGTGTTGACGAAGAGCTTCTCGAGCCAGCCTGAGACGCGGGTGTGCACGTGAGAGACGCGCGATTCGTCGGGCACCACCGTCGCCACCGCGCGCACGGCGCTGTTGACCACCCCCACGGAGGCCGGCTCGACCCTGATGTCGAACGAGGCGAGCCTCGAGGGCTCGAGCTCGACCGGCGCGCGCTTCGCGGTCTGCGGCGCAGACGCATCGGCGGTGGCCTGCGGCGCCGGGGTGCTCGCCACACCGACCCCGTGATGAAGCGAGAACGGCCAGCCGTGCCTGAAGTGCTGAGTGACGAAGAAGCTGCCCACCAGCACGACCGCGATCACCGCGGGGGCCGCCTTTCGAAGGACCGTCTTGAGAACCTCAGCGCGCGCCATCGAACATTCCTTCCAGATCGCCCGTCGCCCGACCCAGTCGCGCCCACGCAGCGCCGAGTGAAACCTCTGCCCCGAGCACCTCGGCCTGAGTCGCCCAGAGGGTGCGCGCCGCTTCGAGCACCGACACCAGCGGCAGTTGCCCTGAGGCATACCCAGACAACGACGGCGCGATCGCCTGGCGGGCCCGGGGCAGCACGTCGTCACGAAGCGACATGAACTGCACCCGCGCGGCGACCACCTCTTCGCGCGCCGAGGCCGCCTGGCCCTCAGTCATGCGCTGCATCGCGGCGAGGTCGGCCCTCGCCATGCGCGCCATGGCTTCGGCTTCAGAGACGCCCGCGCTCAGCTTGTCGCGCCAGATGGGAATGCTGACGCCCACCATCAGCATCGCCCCGAAGCCATCACTCATGGTGTACGCGGGGCCCGTTCGCACCATGGCCATGGGGAAGTACATCGACTTCATCGCGTCGATCTCTGCCTCGGCGCGCGCGATCTCAGACCGCCCGGCGCTCAGCTCGGGCCGCCCCGTGAGCGCGGCGTTCACCGCGACCGCGCCCTCGGGTGGGCCGCTGCCGGCCGACGAAAAGGTGAGCTGTGGAATCGGAAGACCCGTCTCGCGCCCCAGGCTCGCGTTCAACATCGCCTCGGAGGCCTTGATCTGGGCTGCCATCGTCTTGAGCCCCGCTTCGATGCGGGCGACCTCGATCTCCGCGCGGATGACGTCGGCCTGCGCTCCAGTGGCGCTGCTGTAGCGGGCGTTGGTGGCGCTGACGAACTGCCTGGCCAGCGCGCGCTGCTCCTCGAGAATGCGGAGCATGCCGCGCCGCTCGTAGAGCATGAGGAACGCGGAGACCGCATCGAGCTGAACGTCGAGCTTCGTGCGCTGTTCGTCTGAACGCAGCCGCCTCGCCTCGGCCTCCGCCACCCGCCGGCGATCACCGCGAACGCCCGAGAGCGGAAAGCGCTGCTCGATGCTGAGGCTCACGTCGGCGGCGGCCATCCCGAACGGCCAGTGATCGACCGAGGGCGAGATCATCGGGTCGTCGAGCGCAGAGACGATGGCGGGCCGCTGCTCAGCTGCGAACGCACGCTCGCGGGCCGCAATCACCTCAGCGCGGCGATCACGCGCCAGCGCAGGCACGTCTTCGAAGCGCAGCGGGCTGGGGAGTTCGGCTGAAGGCTGGGCGCGTGCCAGCCCTGCGAACGAGAGCACCGCGAGCGCGGTGAGGCGAAGACTTGAACTGGGGAAGTCGCTCACTGAACCCTCCGCTTCTTTCGGGGGCCATCGGCTCGATAGGCGCGCGAACCACGCTGTGTGACCGGGTTTGTGGGCTGCACGTTTGCGGCCGTCGAAAGAGAGCCCCTCGGTCCAAAGCGCACTCTTTGCGCGTGCAAGTCGTCGACCTTCGGGCGCGCGTTCTTGCGGTTAGTGGAGCCTTTGAAGTTCGCGACGGGTCACGTGAGTGCCGCGCCCCGCCTACGTGAAGTGGAGGCGTCATGGACGCGAAGGACCCAGTCTGTGGAATGACGATCGATCCCGCGCAACCCCCGGGCGGCCGCGCAGAATTCAGCGGGATCACCTACGGCTTCTGCAGTGCGCGATGCCGCGATCGGTTCCTGGCAGAGCCGGCCCGGTTCGGAAGCACACCACCAAAACGTTCTGCGTCTCAGAGCGTCGCGCCCGCCCGCTACACCTGCCCGATGCACCCGCAGATCATCCGCGATGGTCCGGGGTCTTGCCCCCTCTGCGGCATGGCCCTCGAGCCGGTCGTCATCACGCTCTCTGCAGAGCCCAACGTCGAGTTGGCCTCGATGACCCGCCGGTTCTGGATCAGCGCCGCCCTGACGCTGCCGACGTTCCTCATTGCGATGAGTGACGTGCTCATCGGGCGTTCGCTGCTTTCGCCCGCGGTGTCTTCCTGGGTCCAACTGGGGCTGGCGACGCCCGTGGTGCTCTGGGGCGGCTGGCCCTTCTTCAAACGAGGCGGGGCCTCACTCATCAACCGCAGCCTCAACATGTTCACGTTGATCGCGATGGGCACCGCCGCGGCGTGGGGCTTCAGCGTCTTCGCGACGTTTGCGCCGCACCTTCTGCCGCCCCAGGCAGGCCACGGCGAGATGCCGCAGCTCTATTTCGAGGCGGCTTCGGTGATCGTCACCCTGGTGCTGCTGGGTCAGGTGCTGGAGTTGAGAGCGCGTCACGCGACCACTGGAGCGATCCGCGCGCTCCTCGGCCTGGCACCGAAGACCGCCCGGCGCGTGGGCCCTGACGGGCGCGAGGACGACGTGCCCCTCGAAACCATCATCGCGGGCGACAGGCTGCGCGTTCGCCCCTCTGAAAAGGTGCCCGTCGATGGCCTCGTGCTGGAAGGCTCGAGCGCCGTCGATGAGTCGATGTTGACGGGTGAGCCGATCCCCACGGAGAAGACCGCGGGCAGCCCAGTCACCGGCGGCACCCTCAACGGCACGGGCAGCTTCGTGATGGAAGCCAGGCGCGTGGGCGCAGAAACGCTGCTGGCGCAGATCGTCGCCATGGTGAGCGAGGCCCAACGCAGTCGCGCCCCGATTCAGCGCCTTGCCGATGTGGTCTCGGGGTGGTTCGTGCCCGCCGTCATCGTCATCGCGGCTGCGACCGCGGTGGTCTGGGGCATCTGGGGGCCAGAGCCGCGCCTCACCCTGGCCCTCGTCAACGCCGTCGCGGTGCTCATCATCGCGTGCCCATGCGCACTGGGGCTGGCCACTCCGATGTCCATCATGGTTGGCACGGGCCGAGCCGCTCAGGCGGGCGTGTTGTTCCGCGACGCCGAGGCGCTGGAGCTGCTGCGCAAGGTCGACACGCTCGTCGTCGACAAGACCGGCACCCTCACCGAGGGCAAGCCCCGGCTTCAGACGGTGCAGGCCAACCCAGGTCAGACCAGTCAGCGTGTGCTCGCGCTCGCTGCGGCCCTGGAGCTGCGCAGTGAGCACCCTTTGGCGAAGGCGATCCTCGAGGGCGCGAAGGAACGCGACGTGACGATCCCTGAGCTCACGGCCTTCGACTCGAAGGTCGGGCGGGGCGTCTGCGGAATCATCGACGGCAAACGTGCGGCACTGGGGAACGCGCGTCTTCTCGAGGAACTGGGGCTCGATCCGGGCTCGTTGGGGGCCGCTGCCGAGACGCTCAAGGCAGAGGGCCAGACGGTCGTCTTCGTGGCCGAGGGTGAAACGGTCGTGGGCCTTCTGGGCGTGGTGGACCCGATCAAAGCGACCACCGCCCAGGCGCTGCGCGAGCTCGCTGCCGCAGGCGTTCAGGTGGTGATGCTCACCGGCGACAGCCAGGCGACCGCTGCGGCTGTGGCCAGGAGACTGGGCATCGATGAAGTCCACGCAGAGGTGCTGCCCGCTCAGAAGGAAGCGGTGGTCAAAGCGCTTCAGGCCGCAGGAAAGATCGTGGCGATGGCGGGCGACGGCACCAATGACGCACCCGCGCTGGCCAGGGCCCACGTCGGAATCGCCATGGGAACGGGGACGGACGTCGCCCTGAAGAGCGCCGGCGTGACGCTCGTCAAAGGAGACCTGCGCGGCATCGTTCGCGCGCGGCGGCTCTCGATGCAGGTGATGCGGAACATCAAGCAGAACCTCTTCTTCGCGCTCGTCTACAACGCCCTGGGCGTGCCGATCGCGGCCGGCATCGCGTACCCACTCGTCGGCGTGCTGCTCAGCCCCATGGTGGCCAGCGCGGCCATGGCGTTGAGCTCGGTCTCGGTGATCGTCAACGCGCTGCGCTTGCGCAAAGCGTCACTCGAGAGTTCGTCAAATACGTTTTCTTCTCACTCTCGGCCGGAGCAACGCCAAACAGAGCCCGCACAGCCAGCCAATGGGCGACAACGTCAGTCGCCCCAATGAAGAACAGCCCGCGGGGGGGCTCACCACGTCGGGCGTGGGAAGCTCAGGCGGCGTCGAGGCCCACCCGGCAGCGGGGCGACCTCGCGCCTGGGCGACCCGCATGGCCTCCCCTCTGAGCCACGCCGCATGCGCAAAGACACTCGCGTAGACCGGGCTCGAGCACTGATACGCAGAGCGCGACGCGATGCCGATGACCTGAAGTCTCGAATCGAGCGCCGGGCCGCCAGAGTCGCCAACACAAATGGCCTTTTCACCCTGCCACTCACGCGGCCCCACATCGGGCACACCACATTCTCCGCCCACGCAAAAAACCGACAAATCGCCCCGCTCGCGCCTGACCCCAGAGCCCACGGCTGAATCACTCACAGCGCCATAACCGACCGCGGTGTACGGCTGAGCCCGAAGCACCGGCGCGTCGAGTGACGGCTCGAGAGGGGTTGCCTGGTTTGCAGGCACGTCTTCAGACAACACCAACAACACCAAATCGTTGTCGCAGAAATCGGCGGTGCCGGGGGCAAACACAACCTCGGAGACGGCCGGTAAAGGCTGCGCACTCGAGGTGGTCGCCCCAGAGCTCAAGAGCAGCGACGCGTCGTCGGCTCGATCGAGGAACGGCGTAAAACCACAACGAACCCCACCACCCTCAGGCGTCACCCGGGGCGACACACAGTGCCTGGCGGTCAAAACGAGATTCGGAGCGATCAACACTGCACTGCAAGACTGGCGGGGCCGATCAACGGACAGTTGAACGACCCCGCTGTGCTCGGAGGGAGAACCTCCTTCGATGCGCTGGCGCGACACCGCCCACGACGGTTGGTCAGGGCCGCAGGCGCACAGCGCGCCTACGGCGATCGTCGTGAGCAGAAGGCAGCGCACCAGACGCGCCTACCGACGCCGGCGCAGCAACCCCACGCCGAGGAACAGACCCATCAGGGTCAGCAGATCCGCAGGGCTCCCAGCACAACCGCACCCGGGCGGCGGCGTCGTTCCCGGCATCATCTGGGTTCCACCATCCACGCCCTCCAGCATCGGAGACTCGAGCACCTCGAGCGTGACCGATTCAGAGTTCGACAGGCCCTTGCTGTTCGTGGCGGTCAAGGTGACCACGTGCGTTCCGGCGCTCAGCCGAGAGGTCGAAAAACGCGTGCCCTTGCCGATCTCGCCGTCGCGATCCGAGACCCACTTCAGATTGTTGGGGTCGGTGACCATCGTGTCCTGCTCGTCGAAGACCATCGCGTCGAAGGCGATGGTGCGACCACCGAACGACGCTTCATCACCGTCAGGCTCGAGAATCTCGACGTCGGGCGCCTTGAAGGGCACGTTGAAGGTGAGGCTGTTGGCCGCGGTGCTTCGCACCCCATCGGTCGCCGTGATGCGCACGAAGGCAGCGGGCGCGCCGGCCTGCTCGTCGAGGTTGATGCTGATCTGAGTCTGGGTGGTGTCAGGCTCAATCACATCACATGCCGACGTATCGTTTTCACAGTACTCGACCAGGTACGTGAGGGTCGTGTTGGGGTCGAGGTCCGTCCCCGTCCACGAGATCAGCTGCTCGCCCATGCCAGACGTGGTCACCGGGGTCACCATCACCACCGGCGCGTTGGCCGAGACCGGGATCGACTTCATGACGGCCGTGCCCTTCAGGAGGTCGATGCGAGTGGTGCCAGCGGGGAGCGTGAGGGCGCCTTCGAGAGGCACCTCATCGAGCGGGCGAACCGGGTCCGTCGCCCAGAAGACCGCCTTGAGGTTCTGGCGGCTCAGCTCGGTCGCGCCGTTGTACGCGCGAGCGGTGAACTCAGTGGGGGTGACGGGCTCAGTGGGCAGCACGCCCGTGTACGAGAACCACGGGTCGACCTGCACGTCGTTCACGCCAGGCGTGGTGCCATCGGCCTTGAGGATCCACCCCGAGAGCTGAACGACCGTACCCATCACAGGGTCAGCCGTGCCGTCGAAGGGCGTCGAGACGTCGAACAGATGTTTGTACACGCTGGGGCGTACCCACACATCGGCCTGCTTCGAGCCAGAGCCCATGAAAGACAGCAACGGCCGGTCGAGCGCGCCGCGGCCGAAGTCGTAGGCATCGACGGTGGTCGGAATGAGAGAACCCGTGCCCATGCGGCCTTCAGTATCGAAGGCGACCTCAGTCGAGTTGGTGCACGAGAAATTCATCTGCCCGGGCGTGTTGAAGTCTGAGCCGACGTAGCTCGCAGGGGGCGGGTTGTTCGTGCAGTTGTACGAGCCGCCCTTGTACTCGTCGCCGAGCTTGAAGGGGGCCATGTGCCCGAACTCGTGCGCCACGGTGGCCATCACGTCTTCGTCGTCGTTCACGTTCACCACCGCGGGTGCGCCGAACGTGTAGCCCTGCAGGGTGCCGTTGATGCGCGACTTCACGAAACCCATGATCGCGTCGTAGCAACCGGTGGCCGTCGGCCTCGTTTCGCACGACTTCGGGTTCAGGTTGGCCAGCGCATCCCACACCTTTCGTTGGCCTTCGGCCTGGGTGATGTCGAACTCAGTGACGTCGAGCTGTTCTCGCACCGACCACGAAAATTCGAGGTAGCCGACCGGCCAGACGGTGCGCAGAAACTCACCGGCCTTCTTGAACTTGGCGTCGGGCACTTCAACCACGGTGCCGTAGCGGGCCTTGAGCGGCACCGCGAGGATGCGCACCGGGCGGCGCTTGACGAAGGTGAAGGTCTGTTCTGCGCGTTTGCCCGAGATGTATGCCTTGAGCGTGTACCGGCCAGGGCCCCAGACGCCGCAATTTTCGTCTGCAGGCTGGCTGAAGAAGATCCGGCTCGAGGGGGTCGGGTTCTTGATGGGCTTGAGCGCGCACAGCTTCGTCTGGTCGGTACTCGCCAGGCCCTGCGCAAAGACCTCGACCTCCATGGCATGGAAGTCGGCCCGACTTCCCGAGAGGTCGAGATTCATCGAGATGCTCACCATCACGGTGGGCAGCTTTCCAGCGACCAGGGTCTCCGTGCCGAACGTCGGGTCGTAGACCCCTTGATTCATGTCGATTCGGG
The DNA here is from genome assembly GCA_043773025.1 of Archangium sp. Lineage (GTDB taxonomy): Bacteria > Myxococcota > Myxococcia > Myxococcales > Myxococcaceae > Archangium_A. Next base: position 23,693 of record JAYVFP010000243.1, on the reverse strand, counting down.
AGACCGAACCGTCCGAGTCCCAGGTCTCGGCTTGCCGCACGAAAGCAACGGAAGGGCGCGAGTCGAGAGGCTCTTGACCACATGAAGACAACACAACCAAAACAGCGACACATCGGAATAAAAGCATCAGTTTGACTTCCTCGGGGGGAGTGATTTGGAGCGCGGAAACTATCTGCTTGCACCGAGGCGAGGTCAAGAATGGAAAAAACTGACTCACACGGAGGTGCACGTCGCTGCGGGTCAGGACGACCCCCTCTCGCCCCACGCAAGCGCGTTAGTTGCTAGGGGTCGAGACCACGAAGCCCTTCGATCGAAGGAGCGCTTCTGGGTTCGGGCCACGCCCGCGGAACTTCCGGAAGGCTTCGGCCGGGTCGACCGTGTCACCCACGCTGAGCACTGAGTCGTAGAGCCGGGTCGCCACGGCGCGATCGTAGGGCCCGCCGGCCTCGAGGAACGCCTGGTACACGTCGCGCTCGAGCACCTCGGCCCAGATGTAGCTGTAGTACCCGGCCGCGTAGCCATCACCCGAGAAGATGTGCCCGAAGTGCGGAATGCGGTGACGCATCACCAGCTGGGGCGGCATGCCGATCTCTTCGAGGATCTGGCGCTCGAACGTCTCTGGATCGATGGGCGTCTCCCCGGCGAGGTGCAGCTTCATGTCGACGATCGCGCTCGACTGCGCCTCGGCCGTACCGAAGCCCTCGTTGAAGGTGCGCGCCTTTTCCAGCCGATCGATCAAGCTCGCCGGAATCGGCTGGCCCTTCGCATCGACCAGGAACTTCAACACCTCGGGAGTCGACAGCCAGTGCTCGTTGAGCTGCGAGGGGAGTTCGACGAAGTCTCTGACGACGTTCGTGCCCGACAGAGAGGGATACGTGACGTTCGAGAGCAGCCCGTGCAGCGCATGCCCGAACTCGTGGAACAACGTGCGAGCGTCGTCCCACGAGAGGTTCTGGCCCTTCACGAAGTTCGAGTTGTTCGAGACCAGCGTGAGCACCTCGCCCTCGATGCGCTGTTGATCGCGATACGCGCTCATCCACGCGCCGGACTGCTTGCCTGGCCGCATGTACGGATCGAAGTACCAGAGCCCGATGGCGGTCTCGTCGCGCCAGACCTCGTAGACGCTCGCGTCGGCGTGGAAGAGCGGCAGGCCTTCGCGCTTCTCGAAGCGCAGCCCGTACAACTGCCCCGCGACCCAGAACATCGCCTCACGCAGCCGATCGAGCTGAAGGAAGGGCTTGAGCTCGTTGAGATCGAGGTCGTACTTCGCCTTGCGCAGCTTCTCTGCGTAGTGCCGGTAGTCCCACGGCTCGATCGCAAAGCCCGCGAGCGCTTCGATCTCGGCGACGTCTTTGCGGAACTGCTCGCGCGCCGGAGTCCACACCGAGAGCATCAGATCGAGCGCGTTCTGCGGGTCTTTCGCCATCGCGTCGTCGAGGCGCCAGTGCGCGAAGGTCTTGAAGCCCAGCAGCTTCGCCTTCTTCGCGCGCAGCATCAGGATCTCGGCGGCGATCGCGTTGTTGTCGCGCGCGTTGCCGTTGTCACCGCGGCTCGTCCACATGCGCCAGCCTCGTTCACGCAGCGCGCGATCAGAGGAAGAGATGAGAAAGGGTTCCATCGAGGAGCGCGTGTTGGAGATCATCCACACCCCGGGTTTCCCACGACGCGTGGCCTCTTCGGCGGCCGCTTCGACTTGCCCCTCGGGCAGCCCGGCAAGCCCTTCGCGCGACTCGATGACCAGCACTTCTTCTTCTTCGTCACCCAGCAGGTTCTGGCTGAAGCGGGTGGTGAGCGTGGCGAGCTGCTGGTTCTGCGCCGAGAGCTCGCGCTTCTGGTCTTCGGGCAGGTGCGCGCCGTGACGCGTGAAAGAGGTGTAGTGACGCCAGAGCAGGCGCTGCTGCTCGGTGTTCAGCTCGTTGTTCGGCGCGTCGTAGACGGCTTTGATGCGCGCGAAGAGCTTGCCGTTCTGAATGATCGAGTCGCGGAAGGCGGAAAGTCTGGGTGAGAGCTCGGTCTCGAGCGCCTGGAACTCTGGGCTTGAGAGGCCGCCTGACCAGACGCCGAACAGGCTCATCGCGCGGTTGAGTTCTGCGCCTGACTTTTCGAACGCGACGATGGTGTTCTCGAAGGTCGGCGCGGCAGAGTTCGAGGTGATGGTGTCGATCTCGGCGAGCTGACCTTCCATGCCGGCTTCGATGGCGGGCTTGAAGTGCGTGACCTGAATGCGATCGAACGCAGGCACCCCACCCCACGGACCGGTCCACGGCGCGAACACTGGATTTTGTTCTGAGCTCATGCGCGCGTTTTCGCATGAAGTACGAACCGAGCGCAGTGTTCCCTCGACTGCTCTCGCAGGGTTTTACGAAATAAGGAGCGCCCACCGTTCATCCCGAGAGAAGTCGAGGGGAGACCGGTGATTGGAGTCATTTCTATTTCGGCCAACCCTGTCGGGACGAACGGAACCGGCCCAAATCCGTTCATCCCGAGCGGAGTCGAGGGATTGCCTCTCCTTCGCGCTGCATGTGCCCCCTCGACTGGGCTCGGGAAGACCGGTGGTGGAACCCGATTCCTATTTCCGCCAACCCTCTCGGGACGAACGGTCACTACCCAGCGCGACGGAAGTGCAGCAGCGAGGCCGCCTCATCGAGCGCCTTGTCTTCGATGCGGTTGAGTTCGCGTTCAGCCTCTTCGCGGCGAGTCGTCGCCACGCGGCGCACGACTTCTGCCGACTGATGCGCGCTCACGTAGGTCGCACGAACGATGAGCGCCGACTTCTGCAGCGTCTCCAGATCCTTCTGGGCCTTCTTCGCATCGGCGACCGCACGATGATTCGCGAGCTCCGCCACTTCCCACTGCGAGATGTCTGAGCGCGCCCGGAAATCTTGAGCAGCAACTCGCTTCGCGACCTCCACCTTTTCCTTCGCGACCGTGACCGCCGACTCGACCTTCGCGAGCGCTTGCCCGGCCTTCTCTTCCACCCGCTCCTTCACCTGAACCACTGCATCCAACCGAGTGCGAATCATGACGGTGCGGATTGCAGGGTTCAGACCGCGCCAAGCCCACGCGATTGCTCGCGCCCCCGAGGGTCTGAAATGGCCGCAGGGTTCAGGCCCACCCGCGAGCGCGCCTGAGTCAACCGTCACCCGTCGGGTTGGTCATGACGCTGGCGCCAGGGATCAGACGGGCAGCTTCTGCCGTGTGGTTGTCGACGATCCACGCAGTTAGCCGAAGGCCCATCGCTGGCACACCTGCTGCTCATGAGCGCTGCCCAGGAGGCATCACATGGCCGACGGGATTTACGTGAGCATGAACGGGGCATCAGCGCGAATGGCGCAGCTCGAGTCGGTCTCCGACAACCTCGCCAACGCGCAGACGCCGGGCTTCAAGGCGACGCGGCCGAGCTTCGAGGCCTTCCTCGCCAAAGGCGACGCGCACGACAGCAGCAAGGTCTACCCCGCGGCGGTCTCCACGCAGGTCGACCTCACCAACGGGGCGATCATTCAGACGGGCAACCCGCTCGACGTCGTGCCCAGCGGCCGCAGCTTCCTCGCGGTGCAGACCGCCAACGGCATCGCGCTGACCCGCGCAGGTCACGTGCAGGTCGAGCAGAACGGTGGCCTCACCGCCGCAGGCCGCCCGCTCATCGGCAAAGACGGCAACCCGATCCTCACCCCTGTCGGCGCGCGCGTTCGCCTCGACACTTCCGGCAACGTCTTCGCAAACGACGCGAAGATTGGAGAGCTCGCGCTGTTCGACATCACCGGCCCCGTCGACCGCATCGGCCCTTCTCTCATCGCGCCCCACGACGCGAAGTCGATCGCGCCTTCGAACGGCACGCTGCGCCTGGGTGAGATCGAGACCGGCAACGCGAGCCCGCTCGAAGCGGCCGTGCAGCTCGTCTCGGCGCAGCGCCACTTCGAGAGCTCGATGCAGGCCCTGCAGACCTACCGCCGCCTCGATGAAAAGGCGTCCGAAGTCGGCCGCGTTCGCTGATCGAAAGGGAGACCCACCACCATGATGCGCTCGCTCTACACCGCTGCCACCGGCATGGATGCCCAGCAGACCAAGATGGACACCATCGCCAACAACCTGGCGAACGCGAACACCACCGGCTTCAAGAAATCCCGCGCCGACTTCGAAGATCTCCTCTCGGAGACCATTCGCAGCCCCGGTGCGCCCGCTGCGCAAGGTGGCTCGATGCCGGTGCCGCTGCAGGTCGGCCTCGGCGTGCGCACCTCGGGCACCTCACGCAGCTTCAGCCAGGGCGACTACTCGCAGACCGACAACCCGCTCGACCTCGCCATTCAGGGTGATGGCCTCTTCCGCATCACGCAGCCCAACGGCGAGTACGGCTACACGCGCGCCGGCAACTTCAAGATCGACGCCGAGGGCCGGCTGGTCACGCAGCGGGGCGAGCTCATCGAGCCGCAGATCACCGTGCCCAAAGACACCACGCGTCTGTCGATCTCTGAGCAGGGCGTCGTCTCCGTCGAGACCTCGGCGACCCAGGGCAAACCCACCGAGCTCGGTCAGCTCGAGCTGTGCACCTTCGTGAACCCGGCCGGCCTCGAGGCCATCGGCGGCAACCTCTTCATCGAGACGTCCGCCAGCGGTCAGCCGATCATCGGTAGGCCTGGCGAACAAGGCGCGGGCACGATTCTCCAGAGCGCGCTCGAGTCGTCGAACGTGAAGGCCGTCGAAGAGATGGTGGCGATGATCTCCACGCAGCGCTCCTACGAGCTCAACTCGAAGGTCATCCAGACCGCCGACCAGATGCTCCAGAAGCTCACGAACCTCCGGTGATCGACATGAGCCCGCTCCTGACCGTCATGTTGTTTCAAGTCGCCGACCCTTCGCTCGAGGCCGCGCTGCAACGTGCGGTCACCCGCGAGCGCGCGCGCGTCGAGCTGACCTCATGGGATGCGCCGCGGCGCTGCAAGGGCACGTTTGCCCCGGCGCCCTTCGAGCGCAGCGGCCGGGTGCCCGTGCGCGTGCGCGGGAAGACCTGCGAGGCCTGGGGCTGGGCGCAGGTGCGGGTGATCGTTCCGGTCGCCACCCTGTCGCGTGACGTCAAGACCAACGAGTCGCTGGAGGGCGCGTGGACGGTGATCGAGGCCGAACCGCAGGGTGATGCGCTCGCCGCGGTTCCCAGTGGCGCGACGGCGACGCGGTGGCTTCGCAAGGGCTTGCCGGTCAACGGCAATGATGTTCGCACCGGGCCCAAGCCGGGCAGCTCGATCACCGTTCGCGTGATGATGGGTGGGCTGTCTGTCGAACAGCGCGGCACGGTCAACTCGTGCAGCGGAAGTCAGACGTGCGCGACGCTGCCCAGCGGCAAAAGGGTCTCCGGCGTGTGGGCCGACGGCTTGCTCGTGGTGGGGAGCGGCTCATGAGCTCCCGTCTTCTCGTGCTGACCCTGGTCCTGTCCGGCTGCGGCGTCGCGCACATCGACCCCTACGTCCCCAAGCAGCGCAACTACGAGTCGATCGCGCAGAAAAACAGTGCCGAGCCCGCGAACAACGACGGCAGCTTGTGGCGCTCCGATGGCCGCAACGCGAACCTCTTTTCCGACTACCGCGCCTTCCGCGAACAGGATCTCGTCGTCGTGCGCATCGAAGAGAACGCCGACGCACGCCGCAGCGCTGACACCAACATCAGCCGCGAGACCGAGTTCTCCGCCTCGCTCCAGGCCTTCCTGCGCACCGTCGCGATCACCACGCCGCAAGTCGACGTCACAGCCGCCCTCAAGCTGGGCAACAGCTTCAGCGCCGATGGCCGCACCGCGCGCACCGAGAAGCTGACTGCCACGGTTCCTGCGGTGGTGAAGAAGGTGCTCCCCAACGGCAACCTCTTCATCGAAGGCCACCGCGTCGTGCTCGTGAACAACGAAGAGCAACACTTCTACATCTCGGGCGTGGTGCGCCCGATCGACATCGCCCAGGACAACTCGGTGCGCAGCTCCTACGTCGCCGATGCCGAGATCGAGTTCACCGGCCGCGGCGTGCTCACCGACAATCAGAAGCCCGGGTTCTTCACCCGCCTGCTCAACGCCTTCTCGCCTCTCTAAGGCTCACCCATGCGCTCGCTTCTCATGTTGATCATCTGTGTGGCGTCATCGGCTCTCGCGGCGTCTGCGCGCCTCAAGGAACTCGTCGACGTGCAGGGCAGCCGCGACAACGCGCTGCTCGGCTACGGCCTGGTGGTCGGCCTCACGAACACCGGAGACAGCGAGCAGGTGCTCTTCACCATGCAGTCGGTCGCCGGCATGCTCGGCCGCCTCGGGGTTCGGGTCGACCCCCGCGACATTCGCAGCCGCAACGTGGCCGCCGTGATGGTCACTGCGAAGCTGCCCACCTTCTCGCGCACGGGCGCCACCATCGACGTGACGGTCTCGGCGATGGGCAATGCGCGTTCGCTCCAGGGCGGCACGCTGCTGATGACGCCGCTCACCGGCGCCGACGGGCAGACCTACGCGGTCGCGCAGGGTCCCGTGCAGGTCGGTGGTTTCGATGCGACGGGTGGTTTTGCCTCGGTGCGGAAGAACACCCCCACCAGCAGCACCATCCCGGGGGGCGCGACCGTCGAACGGGCGGTCACTCCGAAGATGGATACGGGCTCTTTCACCTTGCGTCTCAAGCGCGCGGACTTCACCAACGCGGCGCGTATCGCCACGGCCATCGAGGCGTTGGTCGGCGCGTCGAACGCCAAGGCGCTCGACGCTGCCGCGGTCGAGGTGAAGGTGCCTGACGCCGAGAAGGACTCTCCGGTGATGTTCCTCTCGAAGCTCGAGGCGCTCACCATCGAGGTGGATCAGAAGGCGAAGGTCGTGGTGAGCGAACGCACCGGCACCATCGTGATGGGCGAGAACGTGAAGCTGCGCCCCGCTGCGGTCAGTCATGGAGGGCTTCGCATCAGCATCTCGACTCAGTTCGCCGTCTCGCAGCCCCCAGCGCTTTCGTACAGCGGTCAGACGGTGGTGGCCCCCGTGCAGCAGGTCGAGGCCGAAGAGGCGAAACGTTCTGCCGTCGCCATGCCAGCGGCGTCTTCGGTGGATGACCTGGTGAAGGCGCTCAACGCGATCGGTGCGCCTCCGCGAGATCTGATCTCGATTCTTCAGGCGTTGAAGGCGGTCGGCAGCCTCGACGCCGAGCTCGAGGTGATGTGATGAAGACCTCGGGAAAGAGTGAGGCGCAGCAGCTCGAGAGTTTCATCATCAAGCAGTTGCTCAAGACTTCCGGGCTGTTCAAGGGCTCTGATGCGGCTGGCGGCTCGCTTACGGCTGACATGTTCGCGGATACCCTGAGTGAGGCGATCGCTGGCGGTGGTGGGTTTGGGATCGCGAAGATGATTACCCCTCACCCCGACCCTCTCACCCTCGGGGAAAGGGAGAATGTGATCACCAGTCGGTTTGGTGAGCGCATCGACCCCCTCAACGGCCAAGTTTCGAACCACACCGGCGTCGACCTGAGCGCAGCGGAAGGCACCCCCATTTCTGCGGCGAAAGACGGCGTGGTGATCTCGGCGGGTGAACGGGGTGGTTACGGAAATGCCGTTGAGGTCGCACACGCCGACGGCACCTCGACGCTCTACGCCCATGCCAGCGGGGTCGCAGTGAACCCGGGCGATCGTGTCAACGCGGGCGACGTGCTGGGCTGGGTCGGGCAAACCGGCAGAACCACGGGCCCTCACCTTCACCTCGAGGTGCGAAAGGCGGGTCAGTTTCTCGATCCGACGGTGGCCCTTAAGTCCTACCGGCTTCGTGCCGATGAGCGTGGTGGAGGTTCCCCATGAAAGTCTCAGACGCCAGCCCCGCCGTCGTTTCCGCGGTGACCAGCCGTGCCGCGCAGTCCGCCGAGCAGAAGGAAGTCAAGGACCGTGTCTCCGTGTCCACCCCCCAGGGAGAGGCTGCGATCCGCGTCGCCATGACCGCGATGGACTCTTCGCGCGCGACGCGCGTGGCCGAAGTCGTCAACGCCGTTCGCAGCGGGCAGTACTACCCCTCACCCACCACGATGGCTCAGAAGCTCGTCAGCGAGGCTGAAGTCGAAAGCCAGCTGCGCGCGATTCTGCAGTGACCGCACCAGGACGCCCATGAGCCTCCCGCTCGCACTCGACATCGCGCTCAAGCTCAAGGCGTCCCTCGCTCAGGAGGTCGCCCGATCGCAGGAGTCTCGCGCCGTCCTCAAGACCCTCGACACCCCCGCGCTTCTTTGCCAGGCCTCCTTGCGCGAGGCCTTCAACCAGCGCTCGGCGTACCTCACCTCCGAGCTCGCCAGACACCTCGGCGTCTTCGCGCAGGAACACGGCCTGGCCGACGTCAGTCTGGAGCAGATCAGAGGGCTTGTTCCCTTCGAAGGGGAACAGCTCAGCGGGGTGTTCGCGGAAGTGCGCGCGCTTTCCCAGGCCCTCAACGAGCTGGACGTGGTCAACCAGCAACTCGCTGAGAAGGCCCTCACCGTCGTGCGTGCCTACGTGACGCACCTCGCGCCCCGCCCGGCTGCCTATACGCGCCGGGGCCAACACACCGAAGTCGCCAGCGGCACCCACTCGGAGCGCGCATGAGCGGCCTGCTCTCACTGCTTGCGCAAGGCGCGAGCAGCCTCCAGGCCCAGTCGGCCTACACCTCGACCGTCGCCCACAACCTCTCCAACTCGAACACCGTCGGCTACTCGCGCCAGCGCGCAGAGATCGCCGCCAACTCGCCTGCGGATCGCTTCGGCAACGCCTTCATCGGCAACGGCGCGGTGCTCCAGTCGATCAGCCAGGCGCGTGATCGGTTCCTCGAGGCGCAGATCCCCGGTGCTATTGGCCGCGAGATGGCCTCGGGCACCGAAGCGCAGACCCTCCAGTCGGTCAGCGCGCTCGACCTCGACAACAGCGTCGCGCCTTCGCTCTCTGCGTTCTTCTCGTCGCTGCGTTCGCTCGCCCAGAACCCCGGCAGCGCCAACTACCGTGAGGCCGCGGTGGGCTCGGCGGTGCAACTGGGCTTGTCGTTCAACCGATCGTCGCAAGCCATCGAGGGCGCCCGGTCGGGCATCGACCAGAAGATCGAAGGCCGGCTGCCGGAGATCAACGAAGCGCTCCGGCAGATCGCCAACTTGAACTCGCAGATCCGCCAGGCCCGCGCGAGCGGCGCCCCCAACGATCTGCTCGATGCCCGCACCCGCCTGGGCGATCGCCTCGCGGAGTGGACTGGCGCCACCCAGGTTCCCAACGCTGACGGCGATCTCAACCTCACCCTCGTCGATGGCACGTCGTTGGTCGCGGCCGAGAAGGCAGCCCAGTTCTCGGTGCTGCCCGACGCGAGCAACGGGGGGCACCTCGAGCTGTATCTGATGAAGCCCGACGGCACGGTCGCCCAGCCGCTTTCCACCAAGCCCGGTGGCGAACTGGGGGGCCTGCTCTCGGCGCGTGATGGTGCGCTGCGCACCTCGAAGAATCAGCTCGACCAGCTCGCGTTCGACCTCTCGGCCCAGCTCAACGCCGCTGCCCAGGCCGGCTTCGGCCTCGACGGCGGCAGCGGGCGCCCCCTCTTCATCACCACCGCGACCGCCAATGGCGCTGCCTCGGCGATGGTGGTCAACCCGGTGCTCACCGCCGACAGCTCGCTCTTCCCCGCGGGGTCCACCACGGCGCCGGGCGACTCGGGCGCGGTGCAGGCGATGATCAACGCCGAGGCAGCCGTGCTTTCCAACGGCACCACCGCGTCGGGCTCGCTGGCCCGCATCACCGCGCAGTACGGCACCACCACCGCGCGCGCGCAGAGCATGCACGACGGCGACACCGCGATGCTCAACCACCTCGACCAGATGCGCCAGTCGGCCAGCGGCGTCTCGGTCGATGAAGAGCTGGTCAACATGCAGAAGGCCCAGCGCGCGTACGAAGCAATCACCCGCGTGATCAAGACCGCCGACGAGATGCTCTCCACCCTGATGTCGATCAAGCCCTGATCAAGAGGACACGATGCGAGTCAGCGACCAGGCACTTTTTTCGCTCGCCAATCAGCGCATCATGCGCGCGCGATCCGACGCAACCACCGCGGGCGATCAGGTCTCTTCCGGCAAGCGCCTCGAACACCCGTGGGACTCGGGCGGCGACGCCGGCATGGCCGTGCGCCACCAGCAGGAGACCGGCCGACAGAACGGCATCTTCATGGCGGCCACCCTCGCGTCCGACGAGCTCGGCGTGGTCGATGGCGCGATGGATCAAGTCACCACCTCACTGACCCGCGCCAAGGAACTCGCGGTGCAGTTGGCCAACGACACCTACAACGCGAACGATCGCGCGGGGGGCGCGGCTGAAGTGCAGCAGCTGCTCTCTGCGGTGGTCTCGCAGCTCAACATGCGCTTCGGCGAGCGCTACCTCTTCGGCGGCATGCAAGACGCTGCGCCCCCCTTCGACGCCACCGGCAACTACCTGGGCGACGCGAACATCCGAAAAGTCGAGATCGCCCCCGGCATCCTGCAAGACGCTTCGAGCCGGGCTGACGTGGCCCTCAAGGGTGCGGGCGGCGGCGTCGACGTGCTGCAGTCGCTGCAGCGTTTCGTCACCGCGCTCAACGCCAACGACACCACCAACATCCGCGTGGCCGTGCAGGAGCTCGACGACGGCATCATCCAGGTCTCGAAAGAACGAAGCCGGGTCGGCGCGATGATGAACGTGTTCGACGTCGCCACCAGCATGGCAAAACAGAACCGCGACGCCGCCACTGATGCGCAGAGCCGCCTGGAGGACATCGACATCTTCGAAGCGTCCACCCGCTTCGCGGCCACCCAGCGGGCCCTGGAGGCGAGCATGTCGGCTGCTTCACAGCAGTTCAGGCTCTCCCTGCTCGACAAGTTGTGATCCCCAGCCGCAGGCTTCCGCGCCCGAAGTTCGACGTGGCCCTGCCGACGCTGCGCCGCCGAACCTCACGGCTGGCCAGCGGCCTGAGCCCCCGCGCGCGCGACTTCGTCAGGCTGGTGCCCCTGCTGCTCGAGGCGCGCTTCCGCAGACCCTCGCTCGACGTCGAACCGCCTGGCGTGGTGCAACCGCCGCGCAGACGCCGCTGGGGCAAATTGTGCGAGCGGCTCGAGCTGCCGCCCCCCACCTCGTTTTCGCAGCGCAGACCGCTCATCGAAAGCGTGCTGCTCTCACCTCGTTCAGGTGGTGGCTTCGAGCTTCTGATCATTCCCGTCGAAGGCCTGGCGGTGATCGAGCAACAACGCGTCACCCACCGCATCACCGCGCTGCAGCAACTCTCCGCGCGTCATGCGCCCGAGCTCGAGGTGCGGCAGGCCAGCGCGTTCGAGCTCTCGGCTTCGGTCTTTGCATGGAGCGGGATCGTCGCAGGCGATCTCCCCCCGGTGGTGGCTTCCACGACCTTCGACTGGCACGACGCCTTCCTTCGCGCCCCCACGCCCCTGCTGCGCTGCCTGATGCTGCTGGTGCGACCCGATTCGCCTTCGCCTCTCGAGCTGATGCGGACCACCCAGGTGCCCAGCACGGGCATGGGCTTCGTCGCCTGTTGGAGCGGCAGCCCGGTCGCGCGCGATATCACCGCGCTGCAGCATCAACCCCTTTCACCCGCCGAGCTCGACGGGTTGTCCCGGCAGTTCCGCGCGGCGTGCCTCAAGGCGCTGCGCCGCTTCTCGCGCAAGGAGCGCGAGCCGTTGCGTGCGGTGCTCGCGCCTGCCCTGCTCGGCCGGCGCATTCCGCCGGTGCTGCGCCCTCACCTCGAACGTGCGTTGCGGGTGCGCAACCTCCGCGAACTGCAGACCGAACGAGGCTGGCGGCTCGAGCTGGAGGGCCTGGTGCTCGCGCGCGCCCATTCCCTCGATCACCTTCGTGCGCTCGCCTTGACCGAGTCGCCCCTCCTTGCCCATGTCGGGCCCGTCTGGCAGCGGGTGTCAAAGGCGATCGAAGCGCGTGAAGCGCGGGCCCTGGTCGCCATCGAGCCCGGCTTCTTGCGGCACCTGATCGTCACCGTACCCCGCGCAGGCCGCCCCTTCGCGAAGCGGGTCGACGCGACCGGCGTGCTGCGCTTCGTGCTCACGGAGCATCACGCAGGCGTACCGGTCGAGGTGATCCCTTCCCCCGGCGCAGACCCCACGCTGGTGGCGCGCGCGTCACAGCTGCTCGCTTCACCGCTGCGCCCCGGCGAGACGGTGGGCCTGCAGCTCGGCCGCGAGGTGCTCCTGCTCGATGGATCTCGAAGGCGCGTGATGCCGATGGCCCGCGCGTTCAATCGCCCGCGCCGCCTCACCTGGCTTCCGGAACAGGCCGAGATGTACCGCGCGTTGCGCAAGCCGCTGGCCACCGGTCTTCCCACCGTGCAGATGGTCGCCTTTCCACAGGGGGAACGGCACGCGTGCCTGCACGCGCTCGACGCGACCGGCAGCCTCTACCGCGAGCAGGTGCTCCGGGAAGAGCTCGAGCCCACGCTTCAAGAACTGCGTGACGTGTTGGGGCACGCCCAGACGCCTTGTGCACTCTCGGCCTGGGTGCACCCGCTTCTCTCTTCGCTGGGGGGCCGGCGCGCCGAAGAGCACGAGCCGCTGATGATGAACGTGGTGATCACGCCGCGCGGCGATCAGGTCATCTTCGATGGTGAGCTCTTCGGCTCGAGCGCCAACCTGTCCTGGGGCGCGCTGGCTGAAGCCGTGCTCAGCCGCTGGCCGCCGGGCACCTCGACCCACATCGGCGTCGATCGCGTCAAGGCCCCGGTGGGGACGTCGGCCCTCGAGCTGCTTGCAGCGCGTTCTCGCGTGCTGCGTCGGGTGCACACCCACCTGCGCCGCATCTCGAGCCTGCTGCGCGCGGCTTGAGAGCGCCCGGCGGAACCTGCTTAAGCGCCCGGCAGGTTGTGCCGAACAACTCCTCGAGGCGGACGAGGTGTTCGCCCCCACGGAATACCCAAAGGGAGTTCACACCATGTCGTTTTCGATTCGCACCAACCTCGGTTCACTCAACGCTCAGAAGAACCTCTTCAACTCGTCTTCCATGCTTCAGGACAGCTTCAGCAAGCTCTCCTCTGGCTTTCGCATCACCAAAGCCGGTGATGACGCCGCAGGCCTGGGCATCTCGGTGAACCTGAGCGCGCAGATCCGCTCGTTCAATCAGGGCAACCGCAACGCGCAGGACGCGCAGTCGCTCATTCAGACGGCTGAGTCGAACCTGAACCAGACCAGCGAGCTGCTCACCCGCATGCGCGAACTGGCGATGCAGTCTGCTTCCAGCGGCGTCGGCAACACGGAGCGGGGCTACATTCAGACCGAGAACACCGCGCTCATCACCGAAATCGACCGCATCGCGAACGCCACTGAATACAACGGCCAGGCCCTGCTGAACTCGGCCGCCACCTCGCTCACCTTCCAGGTCGGCATCCGCAACGTGGCGGCCAACGACCGCATCAGCGTGAGCACGGTCGACGCCACCTCGGCCACCCTCGCGGTCAGCACCCTCGACTTCTCCACCCAGGCCGCCTCGCAGGCCGCGCTGGCCACCATCGACACCGCGCTGCAGACCATCTCGAGCGCCCGCGCCACCTTCGGCGCCGCCGGCAACCGCCTCACCTCGGTCATCCAGACCATCCAGGGGTCATCCGAGTCGCTCTCGGCCGCCAACAGCCGCATCCGCGATGTCGACGTCGCCGAGGAGACCTCGAGGATGGCCCGTACGCAGGTGATGATGCAGGCCGGTGTCTCGGTGCTCGCGCAGGCCAACCAGGCCCCCCAGATCGCCCTGAAGCTCCTCGGGTAAGCTGCGGTTTTACAAACTGAAGATGAGACGGCGGGTTCGAAGCGACTTCGAGCCCGCCGTCGTCTTTCTGACGCTGCCGCAGGATCGCCCGTTGCAGTGATGCAGCACTGAACTTCACTTCGGAGGCCCCATGGCCGACAGCAAATTCAGAGTCGGAGGCCTCGCCTCTGGTCTCGACACCAACTCGATCATCGACCAGTTGGTGAAAATCGAGAGCAATTCCGTGACCGTGGCCCAGGCGCGCCAGACGGCCTACCGGTCGCAGATCAGCCAACTGGGCGATCTCACCTCGAAGCTCAAGACGCTCGCGTCGGCCACCGACGCGCTCAAGACGGGTGGGGCATTGGGCCTGAGTCAGGTCGGCAGCACCTCGGGGTTCACCGCGACCCCGGGCTCCACGGCGACCGCCGGCCGCTTCGCCATGCAGGTCAACGAGCTGGCCACCGCGGCGAAAGCCCGCAGCGCTCAGTTCACCAGCGGCACCTCGCAGGTGACCGGCGGCACGCTTTCGATTTCCATCAACGGCACCAACACCGACCTCGCCATCACCGACGGCATGTCGCTCTCGCAGGTGGCCCAGGCGATCAACGATTCGGGCGCCGGCGCAAACGCCGTGGTGCTCGAGTCGAATGGTCAGGCCTTTCTTTCCATCACGAACACCAACACCGGCTTCACCCCGGGCCAGCCTCCGGGCACCGGCATGACCCTCACCCAAACCAGCACCGGCTTGCTGGGCCGGGCGCTCGGGTTGACCGTCACCAACGCGAAGAACGCGTTGGTCACCATCGACGGGCTGCAGTTCGAGCGCGCGTCGAACCTCATCACCGACGCCCTGCCCGGGGTGACCTTGAACCTGAAGGCGAAGACGCTGGTCAGCGAAGACTTGGTGCTCAACACCGACACCGCCGCCACCAGCACCAGGCTGAGCACCTTCGTCACGGCCTACAACGACGTGATGAAGCTGCTGCGGCAGAACCTCAACATCGGCGAGCAGATCGATCGCAACAAGACGCTGGGCGGTGACTCTGCGGTGCGCGCGCTGCAAAGCACGCTGATGGGCATGGTCTCGAACATCTCGAACCCCGGCTCAGCCGTGCGGTCGCTCGCTGACCTCGGGCTCAAGACGGGCACCGACGCCACCTTGAGCATCGACGCCACCCGGCTGGGGAAGGCGCTCGGCACCGACCCCAACGCCGTCAACGAGCTCTTCCAGAAGGCGTCCACCGGCATCGCGGACAAGGTCAAAGCGCTGACCGACGGCTACACGAACTCAAGCGACGGCATCCTCGTGTCGAAGAGCAAGAGCTACGACAAATCGGTCAAACAAATCGGAACGCAAATCGACTCGCTGCAGCTCAGGCTCGAGGGCTACAAGAAAAAGCTGATTGGTCAGTTCTCCGCGATGGAGAAGATCGTCAGCAGCTTCAAGTCGATTGGCAATTACCTCACGAGCCAGGAATCCAGGTCGAAGGAGTAATGCAATGAACGCCAGCCGCGCCTATGCCCGTGCAAGCCAGGAGACCGCTTCGAAAGAACGACTGATGGTCATGTTGTTCGAGGCCGCGCTGCGTCACATGCGCCACGCGGCCACCCTGCTCGAACAAGGCAAGGCGATCGACGCGTTGCCCATCATGACCAAGGCCAGTGACATCATTCTCGAGTTGGCCGACACCCTCGACTCACGCCTGGCGCCCGAGCTGACGCAGACCCTGGGTGAGATTTACTTCTTCGTGGCGCAGCGCCTGTCGCGCGCCGCTTCGTTCCGCGACCTGATGGCGCTGCGTGAAGCCGAGCGGGTGTTCGCGCCCATCGTCGAAGCGTTCCAGCAGGCCGTGGCCGCCGGCGCAGTTCCGGTCGCGCCATGATTCGCCACGACGAGGTACACGCGGCGCTCGAGGCGCTCCAGCAGACGCTGGAAGCCAAAGATGCGATTGCTTCGGACACCGTGACGCAGCATGTGCTGGCGCTGCTCGCCGTCACCACCGAGCCCAGCGCCGATGAACGTCTGCGGCCGATCTTCGCCCACTGCCAACGCCTGGCGATCGAGCTGAAGGCGAGCCTGCAGGCTGAACTGCGGCGCACCGCGACCACCAGCCGCGCGGCCCAGGCCTACGAGCAGGCGCCGTGAAGCTCTCGGTGGCGATGATCGTCGCCAACGAAGCCTCGATGGTGCCGGGCTTCCTCGAAGCCATCGAAGGACTGTGGGACGAGCTGGTGGTGGTCGACACCGGCTCGTCCGACGGCACCGTCGCGGCGTTCGAAGCCGCGGGCGCGAAGGTCGTTCACGCGACGTGGACTCATGACTTTTCCGAAGCTCGCAACCTGGGCCTCACGCACGTGACGGGTGACTGGGTGCTGGTGCTCGACGCCGATGAACGGGTGACGCCCGAGTTCAAGGCGCAGCTGCTCGCCGCCATCGCCCGCCCGGAGCTCGAAGCCCTCGAGGTGCGCTTCTGCACCCCACTCCCCTACGGTCGCCGCACGGAGTCCTCTGCCATCAGGGCCTGGCGCCGTGACGACACCATTCGTTTTCGGCACCCCGTACGTGAAGAGGTCGACGTGGGCGGGCGGAACTGCGAGCTCATCGAAGCGCCCGTGATTCACCTGGGCGCGGTTCGCCATCGCGCGGCCACGCAAGATCAAAAACGCCGCGACGCGGGGATCTTGCGGGCTCACCTCGCCTCGCAGCCTCAGGACTTCTATTGCTGGCTCAAGCTGCTCGAGCTGGCGCGCGTGCACCAAGACGAGACGCTGTGGCGTGAAGCGGCCCGGGAAGCGACCGACTGGCTCGAGCTCGCTGGGCGCAGCGTGCTCACCCGCGAAGCCTGCGGTGGAGCCCTCGTCGCCCTCATCGCTGAGGGCCTGTTCGCTCCCGATTCGGCCGCGGGCCTCATGTACCTCGAGGGCTGGTCACCGTACCTTCGGCCGTCGAGCGAGTACCGGCTGCGACGAGGCTTCTTCCGGGAACACCAGTCGAAGCACGAGGCGGCGCGGCGCGACTACGAAGCGTCGTTGTCCGACGATCCGGTCGCGCCCCGGCTGGGCCTCGCCCGCCTCGCCCTGGCCCACGACGATGGAGCGGCCGCACTCGAGCTCAGCCAACGCGCGTTGGAAGCGTGTCCCCGCAATCCAGAAGCGCTGCTCGCGGTGGCCAGCCTCACCCGCCAGCTCGCCGGAAAGGCCGCCCTCGAACTGTGGAGCGATTCGCACCAACAGCTCGAGCCGTCTTGCCCCGAGCGGGATTGGGCGATCGGCGAAGCGTCGTTGGCGGCGGGCGATCACAAACGAGCGGTCGGCTCGTTTCGCCGGGCGGCCGGAGTGCCCCCAGCGGGACCCTCAGGGTTGCGCCTCGCGCAGGCGCTGCTCGCGTCGGGTCAACTGGCTGCCTCAGAGCAGCTCGCGCACCAGCTCATCGGAGCACAGCCCGAAGCAGGCCTGGGGGTGTTGCTCTTCGATCTCGCTGCCGGCCGCGACACCACGCTCGAGCTCGACCTGACCGAAGGGAGCGCGAACGCAGCGCTTCGCCAGTGGGTCGATGCGCTGGTCGCCAGCAAGGATCGAAAGATGCTTCGCAAAGTGCGCGAGCAGGCGGTCGCCGTGGGCAATCTCTTCCCCTGGCTGCCCGGGTATTTGCTGAAGAAGACAGCGTAGAAACCTCTGGTGAAAGAGGTGCGCGGAACCGGCCGAAATCCGTTCAGCCCGAGAGGGTCGGCGGAAATAGGAATCGGGTTCCATCACCGGTCTCCCCGAGAGGGTTGGCGGAATCAGGAATCGGGTTCCATCACCGGTCTCCCCGAGCCCAGTCGAGGGGGCACTTGCACGCTCGAGATGAGCGGTGTCCGTTCGCTATTTCAAGGGCAAGGTGAGCGGCCACCCAAGGCTTACTTCCGGCGGTTCTTCTTCTTGTTGTCCTTCTCGCGCTTGCGCTTCTCTTTGAGCGCCTTGCGCTCAGCGTCGGTCTGCCCGCTCTTCTGCGGCCCCAACGAGTAGCCCTGCATGCGCGCCTGCGCGAGCTGCGCCTTGCTCATCGGCGGCGTGTAGCCAGGGGGCAACCCGGGCGGCATCTGCATTTGCATGCCGGGCATTCCACCGCCCATGCCCATGGCCTGCGCCATCATCGGGTCTTTCCCGAAGAGCGCACCCAGATCCATGTTCTTCATCTGGTTCATCTGACCGAGCTGCTTGAAGAAAGGCAGCTTGCCCAGAATGCCGGGGTCCTGGCCGATGGCGCCCATCATCTGCTGCATGCCCTGGAACTTCTGCATCAGCTCGGCGACTTCCTGCGGCTTGCGGCCAGCGCCCTTGGCGATGCGTTCGGCCCGGCCCTTGACGATCAGGTGCGGCTCTTTGCGCTCCTGCTCGGTCATCGAGTTGTAGATGGCGTCGATCTTGTCGAGCTCGCCCTCGTTGGGGTTGAGCTGCTCGCTCATCTCCCCGAGGAAAGGCATCTTCTCCATCAGATCCTTGAGCGGGCCCATTTTTCGGACCGTGCGGATCTGCTCCATGAAGTCCTTCATGTTGAAGCGGCCCGAGAGCAGCTTCTTCGCGTCTGCTTCGGCCTTGTCCTGGTCGACGACGCCCTCGAAGTCCTTCATCAGGCCGACGACGTCGCCGAACCCGAGAATGCGTGAAGCCAGACCCGCCGGGCGGAACTCCTCGAGCTTGTCGAGGCCTTCACCCATGCCCAGGTACTTGATCGGCTTGCCGGTGACTTCCTTGATCGAGAGCGCCGCGCCACCACGCGCATCACCGTCGAGCTTGGTGAGGATGAAGCCGTCGATCTCGAGCCGGCGGTTGAACTCGGCGGCCGTCTTCACGGCGTCCTGACCAATCATCGCGTCGGTCACGAGGATGATGTTGTCTGGCTTGACGAGCTCCTTGATCGCCTCCAACTCGGTCATCAACGCGTCGTCGATCGCCAGGCGGCCGGCGGTGTCGATGATCACCGTGTCGATCTTCTCGGCGCGCGCCTTCTCGTAGGCCAGGCGGGCGAGCTCGGGCGGCTGCAACCCCGCCTGGTGGAAGACGGGCACGTCGAGCTTGGCGCCGAGCACCTTGAGCTGATCGACGGCGGCGGGCCGGTAGATGTCGGCGGCCACCAGGAGGATCGAGCGCCCCTCTTTTTTCAGCTTGAAGGCGAGCTTGCCGGTGGTGGTCGTCTTACCCGAGCCCTGGAGCCCCACCATCATGATGCCGCTGACCTGGCCCTTGCCCTTGAGCTTGAACGACGTGTCGACCGGCCCCATCAGGGCCTCGAGCTCGTCGTGGCAGATCTTGACGAAGTGATCGCCCGGGGAGACCTTCATCTTCCGGCCCGACTTGTCGGTGACCGAGGTCTTCACCTCGACGCCCGCGGCCTGCTCACGCACGCGCGCGATGAATTTCTTGACGACCTCGAAGGAGACGTCGGCTTCCAGCAGCGACACCCGAATGTCGCGCAACGACTCGTCGATGAGCTCAGGCGTCAGCTCTGCCTTCCCCAGCAGACGATTCTTGGCAGCGCGGAAGCCCTTGGTGACTGTTTCCAGCATGGCGCGCTCCTACACCGATCGGACCCTGCTAAACAGTCTTGAGCGAACGCGCGAGTGGCGAAATTGGCAGACGCAGCGGACTTAAAATCCGCAGATCCTTTGATGGATCGTAGGGGTTCGATTCCCCTCTCGCGCAACTACCCGAAGACTGGAGCCGTCATGCCCCCCCGCACCCTCATCATGCTCGTCGTTGGTTTTGTCGGCGGTCTCACCCTGACTGCGTGCAGCCCTGCCGCCAGTTGCACCACGGCCACTTGTGGGGGGTGCTGCACCGCTGCCGGAAAGTGCGAGTCAGGCTCGACCGCCGACGCGTGCGGGCTGAGCGGCGCGAGCTGCGGCCGGTGCGGCACGGGCACCAACTGTCAGGCCGGTGAATGCCGGGCCAGCAACTCAGGCAGCGGAGGCGGTTCAGGCGGTGGCACCACCACGGGCGGTGGAACTGGCGGGGGCACGACGACTGGCGGCGGTACGGGCGGCGGCAACACCGGCAACTGCCGCACCATCGCGTTGGTCGAGACAGCCCAGGCCAACCTCGGCCTCGCAGAGTACCGCACCTTCTCCAACAGCCCCGGCCACTACAACTACGCGGGCTGGGTGTACCTCACCGCGAGCAGCCCCGACGGCTTCCGGCTCGAGGTGGTGTACCCCAACGACGTGGTGCCGAACTTCCCGTACACGGAGACGTTCAACGCGAACACCCGCTACCGCACCTGCACCGCCTGCGCGATTTTCTACGAGAGCTGCGACCCCATGACCGCGGTCTGCGCGCGCACGTTCCTGGGCCAGAGCGGCAGCCTGACGATCACGCGTGCAGACCGGGCCAGCGTCGGCCGCCTCGCCGGTTCTGGCGCCAACGTGCGTTTCAATCAGTGGAACCTCGAGACCGATACGGCCGACGGCACCGGCTGCATCATCGCCACCACGATCGGGCCCTTCAACATCGGCTGGAACGCCGACGGCGGCATGATCCCGTAGGTCGGGTGAGGGGCTAGTCTTCAGTCAACCGCTTCTTCGGCACCACCAGTCCTGAAGAGAGCCGCTTCAACACCACGTCGCGCTGCCGCTGCTTGTACCGCTCGTGGCTGTTCTCGCCCTTCTCGTTCTGAACCGCGGTCTTCTCGTCGGCTATCTGGAACTCACAGGTCGCCAGCGTGATGCGGCCCTGCCGCTCGCGGTCGTCCTGCTCCGGCGGCGGCAAGAACGCGTCGAGGCGAATCGGCACGTCGGCCACGAAGTTGAGCACCCGGTAGGTCGAGCCCGAGAACGTATTGCCCACGCGCGCCGCCAGCTCGCGCTCCTCGTAGTCGAGGTCGAGGTGCAGTTGCCGCGCGTACTTCTTGAAGTTCGGGTACTGCCGCACCAGGTCCTTGAAACGGATCAACGTGTTCTCGGTCTGCGAGGGCACGATGAAGTTGAAGGGCAGCAGGCGCTGGGTGAGGAAGTAGAGCGTGGGGATGATGTCGTCCCGCTCCTTGACGATGATCCGGAAACGCGTGCGATCGTAGATGGCCGCGGCCGTCGAATCTTTCTTCGCGATGAGCTTGGTGATGGTCGACTCGCGCGTCTTGATCGAGTCGGAGAACTCGACGATCGGCAGTTCCTTCGCTTTCGCCTCTTCCATCACCGCCGACACGCGCTCACTGACCAGGCGCGCCATCTCGGCCTCGGGCACGGCGATCTTGAAGAGCAGATCACGCGCCTCGATGTGCTGAATGACGTGCATCGTCTTGAGCACGATGCAGGCGATCTTCCGGTACTTGCGATCGATCTCACCTGACGCCAGCAGGAAGAGATCGTGAATCATGTTCGGGTTGGCCACCACGTCGGCCACCCGGTAGTTGAAGGTCATTCGCAAATACTCGACCGCTTCGGCCAGCACCGTGCGCACCCAGCGATCGTCGTGTTTGCGCGTGGGGTCGATCTGCAACAGCCGCAAGAACCGGTCGACCTCGTCCCAGGTCTTGAAGTGCATGCGCCGCCACTCGATCACCGAGCCGCCGCGCAAGATGAGCCGGATGCGCTCGAGCTCCTTGAGGCCCATTTCCTCCACCCGGCGAATGGGCAGATCGGGCAGCAGCGGCGTCTGGGCGGGGACAGTCAAAGCGACCGCGTTTCTCCCACAAAAATGAAAGGCCGACCCCGGGAAAATCCCAGAGCCGGCCTTCGCTTCAAATCAAACGAAGCGGGTTACTTCGCGACCGGACGATCGTCGCGGTACTCGGTGACCGTCATCTGGCCCGCGGTGTCGAAGGCCTTCTGCGCACCCTGGCGCTTGCCGTTGACCCAGTTCTCGTCGAGCGTCACCTTGCCGTTGGCAAACTGAACGCGGCGGCCATTGTAGTCGCCACGTGCGAACTCCGTCTCACCGACCTTGTTGCCGGCTTCGTCGAAGAAGGTCCACTTGCCAGCGCGGAAACCCTCTTCCGACTGCCCGACCGCCTCGACCTTGCCGCTGCCGTAGAAGGAAATCATCGGACCGTGGAACAGCCGGAGGCCGGTGGTCGCGAACTTCATGCAACCCACAGCACCGATGTTGCTGTTGACCCCACCGACCTGCTTGGTGCCCGAAGGGCAGGCGAGCATGTGGTTGGTCTTGATGAGGGGGGCCTTCTCGATCGCAGGGGCCTGCGCAAAGGCCACGGCACCGACGAGGAACTGCGCGGTCAGCATCTTTCGGATCATGTTTTTCATCTCCTGTTTACCTTGGTTGAAGCAGCGGACGGCCCTTCGAACGCCGTCGCACCGCCGATGTTCAAATCAACGCGTGAGCGTCGTGCAGAACCCATTGCCGTTGGTGAAGCCGACGCCCACGACGATCGAGGAGGTCGCCGAGGAGCACACGGTGAACTTGGCACCAATCACCGTGGTGCCGAAGAGGGTGTAGTTGCTCTGGCGCAGGAGGTTGGTGGGGATGTCGACCTGCGTTCCATTCGTCGTGTAGTAGAAGAAGCCCGGCAGCGCGGACTTCTGGGCCGGGAAGGCCATGCCAGGCCCTGCGTAGGCGTACACCGTCATCGTGAACGCATTGTCGGCGGTGCAATCAGTCTGCACGTCGGCCTCGTCGACCACGTTGAAGATCACCGGGCCGGTCGAAGCAGACGACCACGCCGGGCGACCCGCCACGTTGGAGCAGGTGCCATTGACGATGGGCCCGCAGAACTCACGCGGGGGAGTGTCACTGCTCTCGTTGCACGCGTTGCCGTAACCACACACGTCGGGCTGATTGTTGCTCGACTCGCAGTTGTTGCCCATGCCCGCGTCAGTGGTGCCCGCGTCCATGCCGCCGTCGGTGGTGCCGCCGCCGCTGCACTGGCCGGTGCCCGTGTTGCACGTGCCGTTGTTGGGGCAGCTCGCCGACGAGGTGCACTTCGCGGTGCACTGGCTGGTGGCCGCGCTGCAGATGTTGCCCGCGGTGCTGGCCGCACACAGCGCGTCAGTGCTGCAGGTGCAGAAGCTGGAGGCCGAGTTGTTGATCTTCGCGCAGGTCTTCTCAGCCGAAGGACAGTCGCTCGAACCGGTACACGTGGCGACGCACGTCTTGAGGACAGGGTGACATCCCTTGCCCGTGCCGCAGGTCGCGTCAGTGGTGCAGGAGCCGGTGCCGCCGTCAGGCGTCTCGTTGCCGCCGCAGCTCATGGTGAAGGCGATGGTGGCTGCGGCCGAAAGCCACAGTGCTCGATTGTTTCTAGTCATGCTGGGAACCCCTCGTTGAATGAGTGAAAATGCCGTTACAGGCGCGTCGGAACATACCTGTCGATCGACCTGTGTCAATCGACGCGGCAGGCCGGTAACGCAAGCCCGGGGCCCAAACTTCATCATTCTTTCTAATGGTTTGAGGGGCTGGCGCACCGAAGCGCAGCCTGCCCCGCGACAGCCTCGTCAGCCTAGAACTTGAACGGGAAGGTGATCGGATCGCCCTGCTTTTTGTGGCGCGGGAAGGTCATTCCCTTGATCAGGTTACCGACACAGCCGGCAATGGGCGTGCCTTTGAATTCTTCGGAGGCGACCGAGACGTTGCTGGTCTTGCCGCTGGCCTGAATCGTCCACTTCATCAGGAGCTTGCCCGACGTGCCCGGGTCCTTCGCGCGCTGCTGCTTCACGCACTCACCCAGGGCGCCCTTGTTGGCGAGTACCACTTCCATCACGTCGGAGGTCTCGAGCGCTTCCTTCACGTTTGCAGACGAGCTGCCCGGCGCGGGGGGAATGTAGCCGGGGGTCTTCTTCTCAGGCTTGGGCTCTTCTTTGACGGCCTTCTTGGGCCCACCGAACGCGTCATCGAAGTCGTCGCCGCTCGAGGGCGCTGCCTTCCTGGGCTCAGGCTCGGGCGCAGGCTCTCTCTCGGCGCGGGGAGCGGCGGTGTTGGTCTTGGGGCGGGAGCCGGTGTTGTTGCCCTTGGGCACCACCGGCGCGGGCGCAGGCGGC
>JAYVFP010000242.1:0-10060 GCA_043773025.1 Archangium sp. | reverse complement strand
TCGAGGGATTGCCTCGCCTTCGGTCGGTAAGTGCCCCCTCGACTGCGCTCGGGGAGACCGGTGATTGGAGTCATTTCTATTTCGGCCAACCCTGTCGGGGAGACCGGTGATGGAACCCGATTCCGATTTCCGCCGACCCTCTCGGCATGACCGGTGTCGACGACGACCTGACTACAACGTCTCCTTGAACCAGGTCGCGATGCGCTCCCACAGCCGCTCGGTCACCAGCGGGTCGGGCACCATGTGCGTGAAGTTCGTGAGCGGCAACACGCTGTGCCCCTTGCCCGCCTTGAACAGCGCGTCAGACAACTTGAGCGAGTGCAGGAAGTACACGTTGTCGTCGGCCGTGCCGTGAATCAGCAGCATCGGCCGCTTCGAGTCCTTCACGTACGAGAGCAATGAGCTGACCTCGTAGGCCTTCGGCTGCACCTCGGGCAGGCCCAGGTACCGCTCGGTGTAGTGCGTGTCGTAATCGCGCCAATCGACCACCGGGGCACCGGCCACCGCGCTCTTGATGACCTCACCCTTCGCCATCGCCAGCAGCGCGGCCATGTACCCGCCGAAGCTCCACCCGTAGACGCCCACGCGCGCGAGATCGAGCTCAGGCACCCGCTTCCCCAACTGCTGCAGCGCGGAGACCTGATCCGCCACCGTCGCCGTCGCAAAGTCGTGCGAGATGGCGCGCTCCCACGCGCGCGTGCGGCGAGGCGTGCCCCGGCCATCGGCCTTCACCACGATGAAGCCCTGGTTGGCGAGCCACTGCAGCACCAGGTTCTCGCGCGTCACCTGCAACACCTCGAGGTGATGCGGGCCTCCGTACACGTTGAGCACCACCGGGTACTTCTGCCCTTTGACGAAGTTCGAAGGCTTGATCACCGCGGCCCAGGGACCGTCGTTCTCGAGCTGGAAGATCTCCATCGAGAGCTTGAGTGAAGGTTCGATCGCGACGGAGGGAACTTCCACGGGCTCGCCGCCATCGACGCGCATCACCACGTGCTTCGGCATCGCCTTGCTCGAGGTGTGCGAGAGCGAGAGGAAGCCCTCACCCCCGGTCAGCTTCGCCACCACCATCGACAGTGCATCGCCGGGCGTCTTCACCAGCTCGGGCGCGCCGCCCTCGACGACCTTGTACAAGGCAGCGGCCGTCGGGTTTGCTCCACCGGTAAAGAACAACGTCTTGCTGGCCGGCGCAAACCCCACCAGTGCTCCAAAACCCGCGGCCGGCTTCACCCAGCTCGCCTGAACGGAACCATCGGGCTTGCGCAGCTCGACCTCGGTGGCGCCATTGCGTTCGGTCGCCCAGAAGAACCCGACGTCCTTCCACCAAAGGGGAAAGTCCTGGTTGAGGTTGAGCCACGCTGCGTCTTCTTCCGTCAGCAGCACGCTCGACTTGAAGGTCTTCGCATCGACGGACAGCACCTGCTCCCTGGTCTGGTCGCGCGTCTGCACCACCAACGTGAGCGGGCCGTCTTTCCACACCACCGAGGCAAGGTACGGAAACGCGGCGGCGTCCCAGCTGATCCACTTCGGCGTTCCCCCAGCGACGGGCACCACGCCGAGCTTCACCACGACGTTCTTCCGACCGGGGCGCGGGTAGTAGAAACGCTCTGGCGCGAGCTCAGGCCTGGTCGGATCAGGAACGCCGAACACCTCGACACCCGAGTGGTCCGTCTCCTGGAAGACGATCGACTTGTTGTCGGGGCTGAACCAGAAGCCGGCGAAACGATCCATCTCTTCTTGCGCGACGAACTCGGCCAGGCCGTGCGGCTTCGCTTCGGTGCCGCCCTTCGTCACGCGGCGCTCGGTATTCTTCGACAGCTCGATGACCTGCACGTCGAAGTCGCGCACGTAGGCGACCGACTTCCCATCGGGGCTGAACTTCGCGTCGAGGCACGCACCTTCGCCCGTCTTGAGCTGGGTGACCTTTCCGTCAGCGCGCTCGACCACGTAGAGCTTGCCCGACAAACCGACCAGCAGCCGCGCTCCGTCGGTCGAGAGCTGGTAGCTGGTGAACCCGCGCGCCGAGACACGCTGACGCTCGAGCCGCGCTTTCTCTGCCGCGGTGAGCTGCTCGCTCGCGCCCGCCAAAACCGCTTCAGGGGTAAGCAGCACCTTCGTGGCCTTCGTGGAGAGCTCGAGCTCGAACAACATCTGCGCTGAGCCCTTGGCTTCACTGCGCAGGAAGAGCGCCGACTTGCCATCGGGCGTCACCTTCACCGAGACCGGCCGGCCCGACAGATAGCGGCGTGTCTCCGCGTACTCGTGGAGGAAGGCGACATCGGTGACCGGCGCGGCGGTGAGGAGCGTCATGAGGAGGGCTTCCATGAGAGGGCGGCCTTGTACCACCCGGTTGCGTGTGGAGCCTGCTGTCTGGTCAAGTGCGCCCCCCATGTCGATCCGAGTCGCGATGATGAGCGCAGCAGCGGTGTTTCTGGCGGCGTGTGGCACGGGCCCCACCACGGGCACAGGCGGGGGAACGGGGGGCGCAGGAGGCGGCGGCACCTTCACCGGCCCCGCGCCCACCTATTACAAAGACGTGCTCCCCATCACCCAGGTGTCTTGCAACAACTGCCACGTGGCCGGCGGCATCGCGCCCTTCACGCTCGACTCCTACGAGGCGGCGAAGCTCAAGGCGCCCCTGATGGCCGACGCGGTCACCAACAAGCGCATGCCCCCGTGGCTCGCGAGCAAGGACTGCGGCGGCCCGTTCGTGGGCGATCGTTCGCTGAGCGACGCACAGATCGCCACCATCAACCAGTGGTTCCAGGGCGGCGCGCTCGAGGGCAACCCGGCTGATGCCCCGGCGCCCGATGGCGCTGCAGAGGCGTTGCCGAAGGTCGACCTCACCAAGCAGATGACGTCCGCGTACACGCCCACCATTCGCGACGACTATCGCTGCTTCATCATCGACCCGGCGCTCGCCGCGCAGCAGGTGGTGACCGGCTACGACATCAGCCCCGGCTCCCGCAAGGTCGTGCACCACGTCATCATGTACATCGTGCCCCGCACGGCCGCGGTGACCAAAGACGCGCAAGACACCACCCCCGGCTGGGAGTGTTTCGGCGGCGCGAACGTGAGCACCGACGGCACGCTCGGCGCGTGGGCCCCGGGTGGTTCGGCGGTCATCTTCCCCGCCAACACCGGCATCCGCATCTCGCCCAACCAGGTCATCGCGATGCAGGTTCACTACAACACCGACAACGCGGTCGAGGCAGATCAGACCTCAGTGAAGCTGATGTACGGAACGGGCACGGAGACCAACGCGTACCTGCTCCCGTTGGTGGCCGACAACTTCGCCATCCCCGCCAACGGCGTGAACTACGCGCACGCCGAGAACTTTCCCAACAGCCTGGGCTTCCCCATCAAGGTCTGGGGTTTCCTCCCGCACATGCACACCAAGGGGAAGAAGATCAGCCTCAGGGCTGCGAGCAACGACGAGTGCCTGGTCGACATTCAGCGCTGGGACTTCCACTGGCAGACGCAGTATTTCCGCAAGACGGCGTTCAACCTCTCGACCACCAACTCGATTCGCATGAGCTGCACGTGGGACAACCCCACCAGCTCGGTCGTCAGGTGGGGCGAAGGCACCACCGACGAGATGTGCTTCGCCTTCCTCTACGCGACGCTCTGATCACCTCGCCTCTTCGTCCTTCGAGGAAGTCCGTCTGCCCCCACTGAAGTCCGGGGCGAGGGGCACCGCTTCGGCGGATGAACCGATGCCGCGGGGGGCACTTCGCGCTACAAGCGAAGTCATGAGCTACACGGTTCTCGCCCGCAAATACCGCCCCCAGGCCTTCGAGGCGATGACGGGCCAGGAGCACGTCGTTCGCACCATCGAGAACGCCATCAAGCTCGATCGCGTCGCCCACGCCTACCTCTTTGCCGGCCCCCGGGGCGTCGGTAAGACCACCGCCGCCCGCCTGCTGGCCCGCGCGCTCAACTGCGAGCTGGGCCCGACCGCGCAGCCCTGCGGCACCTGCAAGGCATGCACGGAGATCCGCGACGGCAGCTCGACCGACGTGGCGGAGATCGACGGCGCCTCGAACAACGGCGTGGATAACGTTCGCGAGATTCGTGAAAACGCGAAGTACCTGCCGCAAGGCAGCCGCTTCAAGATCTACATCATCGACGAAGTTCACATGCTCTCGCAGGCCGCCTTCAACGCGCTGCTCAAGACGCTCGAAGAGCCGCCCGGGCACGTGAAGTTCATCTTCGCGACCACCGAACCGCACAAGCTGCCCGACACCATTCTTTCGCGCTGCCAGCGCCACAACTTCCGCCGCATCTCCACCGTGGCGATGCTCAAGCGGCTGCAGGAGATCGCGGCGATGGAGAAGATCGCCATCTCGGGTTCTGCGCTCTCGCTCATCGTGCGCCAGTCGGAAGGCGGCATGCGTGATGCGCTCTCGCTGCTCGATCAGGTGATCAGCGCGTGTGGCCTGACGCCCTCCGATGCCGACGTGGCCGAAGCGCTCGGCGCCATCGATCGCACGGTCATCCACGCGTTCGCGGTGGCGCTGGTGAAGCGCGACGCGAAGTCGCTGCTCGCGAACGTCGAAGAGCTGTGGACGCGCGGTGTCGACCTGCGCCGCCTGGCAGAGGAGCTCGCGCAGCAACTGCGCCACGTGTTCGTCGCGAAGGCCACCGGTCAAGCGCCCGAAGAGCTCGCTGACTCCGAGCGTGAGGCCGTGGTCGCGCTCGCCCGCGAGAGTGATGCGGCCCAGGTCGCGCGGCTGTTCGACGTGGTGCACAGCGCGGTGTGGGAAATCGCCCGCGCCCCGCAGCCCAGGCTCGCGCTCGAGATGGCCCTGCTCAAGGGCCTGCACCTCGCCCCGGCCGCCTCGATCCCCGAGCTCATCGCTCGGGTCGAGAAGCTCGCTGGAGCTTCGCCTGCAGCCGGAGCGCCTGGAGGTCGCTCCGCTCCTTCGACCTTTCGCACCTGAGCCCCCGAGGCCAGCTCTGCCCGCCAGCCGGCCCGAGATCCGTGAACCGGCTCGTCCCGTCATGGTGGCTCCGCCTCCCGCGGCTCAGCCTGAAGTCCGGCTGATCAACCGCAAGCTGCCTCCAGAGCCGGTCGTGGGCCCCTCACCCCAACCCTCTCCTGGGGGGGGCGAGGGGGACATGGGCGACGTGAAGCTGTTCGCCCCCGAGGGCAGCGCCGAGGGGTGTGCTTCTGGCGAGTGCCTTCCTGAAACACCCGCGGCGCTCGAGCTTCACGAAGCCGACGAGCCTGAGCCGCCTCCTCCCGTCGCGCCCGCGGATCGCAGCGTGGCCACCGATGAAGAGAAGTGGAAACGCGCGGTCGACGCCTTGCGCGAGGTCTCGCCCCGGCACGGCAAGTCGCTCTCGTACGCGCGCTTTCTGGGGTTCACCCCCGAAGGCGTGCGAATCGCCTTTCCCTCCGACGCCGCCTTCCACAAGTCGCAGGTCATCAGCATGAGCCGCCCGATGGTGGAGGGCGAGCTGGCCCGGTCGCTGGGCCGCCCGATCAAGCTGGTGGAAGACACCAACGTGCAGGCCTTCGCGACCGCGCCCAGGAGCATCGCCGAGGTCGAGCTGACCGATAGAACCACCCGCGAGCGCGGCATCGAAGACAAGGTGAAGTCACACCCGGCGCTGCGCAACGTGCTGCGCCACCTGGGAGGATCGCTCGAACACATCTCCTACCTCGAGCCAGTCGTTCTGAAGCCGGCCGCCATCACGTCGGGGTCAGACGAGGGTGACGCGGGCCCGCCCGTCGACTAGGAACCGCTGTTCTTTCCAACTGGAGTACCCATGCCCGGCGTCGACCTCAATTACTTCATCCGACAGGCGAACAAGCTCACCGAGAAGATCGAGAAGCGAAAGCTGGAGCTCGCTGAAGAGACCGTCGAGAAGAAGTCGGCGAACGACCTGGTGACCGTCAAGGTGAGCTGCTCGCAGGAGGTCAAGAGCATCAAGATCGCCGCGGCCGCCGTCGACCCGAACGACATCGCGATGCTGGAAGACCTGGTGATCGCCACGGTCAACGCCGCGCTGGCCGACAGCAAGGCGCACATGCAGGCAGAGCTCGGCAAGGTCTCCGGCGGCATCAAGATCCCCGGAATCACCTGAGCCCGCGATGATCTGGGTCGTTCCGCCTCGGCCAGATGTCCGCTTCGCTCTCATCTGTCTCGCGCAGCGTTCCGCTGCTACCGGCTGCACTCCATGACGCCCGATGCCATCAACCGGCTCGTGGCCCAGCTCGCGAAGCTGCCCGGCATCGGCGAGAAGACGGCTCAACGTCTTGCGTTTCACATTCTGCGCTCACCCCCTGAGTACGCCCGCGGCCTGGCTGCGGCGCTGACCGAGGTCATCGAGAAGGTGAAGCTGTGCAACCGGTGTTTCAGCCTGCACGACGGGCCCGAGGGCACGTTCTGCGGCTTCTGCAACGACCCGCGCCGCGATGACAAGATCGTGTGCGTGGTCGAGGGCATCGCCGATGAGCTGGCGATCGAACGCACCCGCGAGTTCAAGGGCCGGTATCACGTACTGCATGGCGTGCTCTCGCCGCTCGAGGGTGTGGGGCCTGATCAGCTGCGCATTCGCGAGCTGATTCTTCGGCTGCAGGACACGCCCATCGAAGAGGTGATCGTCGCGACGAACCCCGATGTCGAGGGTGAGGCGACGGCGCTGTATCTGACGCGGTTGCTCAAGCCGATCGGCGTGAAGGTGTCGCGGTTGGCTCAGGGCATCCCGATGGGTGGCGATCTCGAATACGCAGATCAGGCGACCCTCGCGCGCGCGTTGGCTTCGCGACGAGATCTCTAAACTCCCTCGGAGAGAGGGAGAGCATCAGCGCACGTCCCAATTCAGCGCGATCGGCACCCGCACCTCGAGATCCACGTGCCGCGGGAAGGTCATGCCCTTCACCGCGCTCTGAATGCACTTCGAGACCGACGTGCCCTCGAGATCCGTGCTCACGCTCGACACCCGCCCGGTGCTCGCGATCGCGAACGTCACCTTGAGCGTGCCCTGCGCCGCCGGCAGCTCAGGCTTGTTCTCCTTGAAGCACTTTTGAAACCGCCCCTTGTTCTGCGAGATGCCCTTCTGAACCATCGCCGTGGTGAGGGTCACCGCCTTCTGTGACTTCACGACCGGCGCCATCACTACGGCCACACCCGCGTCGATCACCTCCGCGAGCCCCGCGTCGATTGCTTCAGCCACCACGGCAGGCAACCCCGCATCGATTTCGGGCGCCGTCACCACCACCAGAGGCGTGAGGATCGGCTCTGGCACCGGCGTCATCGCCTTCATCGCCAGCACCGTTCCAGCGATGCCCACCACCAGCGCCGCCGCCATCAACAACCTGAGCCGGACCGCCTGGGCCCTCTGCGCGGTCTGCACCGTCAGCGGCGAGCCGATCGCGTTGGTGCGCTCTGAGATGTCGATCTTGACGTCGTTGACCGCCGTGTTGAGCACCGTCGGGTTGGGGCGCCCGGGAATGTCGACGCCACGGTTGGCCAGCTCATCGAGCGACTCGATGCGCATCTTCGACTTCACCCGCTCGGGGCCGAAGAGCCCGTTCATGAAGTTCGTGAGGGCCTGCCCGCCGGTCGACGACGTCGTCGCCCCCACATACCGCTCGATGTCCTGCGCGAAGGCGAGCGCCGAGGTGTACCGATGCTCGGGCTCCTGGGCCATCGCCCTGGTGACGATCTGCTCGACCTCCAGCGGGAGATCCGGCCGCAGTCCACGCAGCGGCTGGTACTCCCCACCCAGCACCGCCTTGAGCACCGCGAGATCCGTGTCGCGCGCGAAAGGCCGCACCCCGGTCAACGCCTCGTAGAGCGAGACGCCGAGCGAGAAGATGTCGCTGCGGCAATCGATCGCATCGCCGCGCGCCTGCTCGGGCGACATGTACTGGTACTTGCCCTTCACCACGCCGGCGCCGGTCGAGGTGACGCGCGATTCGGCCTTGGCGATGCCGAAGTCGAGCACCTTCACCTGCCCGCCGTACGTCACGAAGATGTTCGAAGGCGAGATGTCGCGGTGCACCAGGCGCATCGGCACGCCCTTGGGATCCACCGCCTCGTGTGCGAAGTGCAGGCCGATCGCCGCTTCGGTGAACACGCGCAACAAGATGCCCACCGGCGCCTGGCGGCCCTGCCGCTTCTCCGTTCGCAGCACCGTCGCGAGGTCTTCACCCGCGAGGTACTCCATGCAGATGAAGTAGCAGCCGTCGGCAAACCCGAGATCGCTGATCTGCACGATGTTCGAGTGCGTGAGCGACGCAGCGAGGCGCGCTTCGTCGAGAAACATGCTGACGAAGTCGGAGGCCGCCGAGAGATGCGGCAGCATGCGCTTGATAACCACGTTCTTCTCGAAGCCCTCGACGCCTAGCTGCTTGGCCAGGAAGATCTCGGCCATGCCGCCTTCAGCCAGTTTCTTGATCAGGAAGTATTTGCCGTAGGCCTTCACGGCCATCTCCCCGATCGCCATGCGCGCTTCGGGGTTGCTCGGCCGGGGATCGTTGAGGTCGCTCAACGGGCCCTCACGGTTCGAACGGTGTAGCTCTCTGCCCCGTTGTGCAGCAGCCGGAAGACGACGCGCCCACCCGCCACGGGGGTGACGCTGGTGTCGAACCGCGCCTGAGCATCGAGCGTCACGCTCTTGCCGTTGATGAACAGCTTGCTGCCCACCGGCGCGATGCCCACGGCGTTGACCGACCTGCCGCCTGCATCACCATTGCGCGGCGTCTTGATGGAAAGCGCCGAGACGGCGTTATCGAACACCATGTGCAGCTTGTTCATTCGGCCGCCCTTCTGCTCGGCGCCCTTCGCATCGAGCGGCGTCACCGACCACAGATACTTGCCCTCGAGCAGCGTGTTCTCGGGCAGCGACACCTGGGTCTCCGTCACCACGCGCTCGGCCACCGGGCTCGACAGCTGACCTTCGCGGTACACCTTCACTGCGTACTTCGCCGCCGACTCTGCCCTGGCCCAGGTGAAGGTCACGACCGGCGGCTTGTCTTTGTCCTGGAAGAAGATGGTGGTCGTCTCGGCACCTTCGGGCACCACGTTCTTCAGGCGGGAGAGATCGACCGAGCGGGGCTCAGCGGCGAACGAGGCGCTGCCGCGGGTGTGCTCGAGCTCGCCCTTGAAGACCCGCCAATACCAGGCGCCCTTCGCCGGCGCGGGCATGGTGAAGAAGTTGTGGTGCACCACGCCGTCGCGCACCACGCTGGTGAACGCGGGATCTTGTGAGAGCTCGACGCGCCACGAGGCCGCGGCTTCGCCGTCGTCATCCCAGGTGACAGAGACCTGCTTCAAGTTCTGGTGGAAGACGCGCAGCCCCGGCCGTGAGGGCAACACCACGCCTTCGCGGCTCGCCTGACGCACCGCGGGCGCCCCCTTGAGCGGCACGCTGGCCGACTGACCACCGGGCACCACGAGCGCGGGTTCTCCTTCGCGCTCGATCGACACGTCGCCCGCGAGCGCCTCGACGTCGAACCCGGTGCCCGTGCGGCGCAAGGAATACTGACCGCCTAGATCGCTCACCAGCGTCAGGCCGCCCACGACCGACACCCGCGTCGACTGGCCTTTGGGGGCGAAGACCTCGAGCTCACCCTTCTTCACGTCGAGCGACGTGACTTCTTTGCCGGGCCCCTTGCGCGTCTCGACGATGCTCACTTCAGCGCCCTTGAGCAGCGCGAGCCGCGTGTCCGAGCCTTCGGGGGCCAGGCTGATGCGGCCTTCTTTTACGCGCACCACGTCACCGGCCTTCAAAGCGGGCAGCTTCTTCGCGTTGATCGGCACGAACGCCTTCGCGTCTTTCGCCTTGAACTCACCCTTGCCGGTGGAGGCGACCACGGTGAGCGCGATCTCCGGCAGCTCCCGCGCAGCGCCCAGCAGGCCCTTCTTGCCCGCGCCGAGCTTCGTGACCTCGCCTGACCTCGAGACCAGCTCTATCTCGCCGAGCTTCACGTCGACATCGGCCGAAGTGTCATCGACCTTCATCGACAGCTCAGCCGAGCCGATGCGCGTCAAACCGAAGGGCGTCGAGATGGTGAGCAACACCTCGCCTTCGTCCTTCCCCGGGG
>JAYVFP010000241.1:0-32442 GCA_043773025.1 Archangium sp. | reverse complement strand
CTCGCCTTCGGGCGGTAAGTGCCCCCTCGACTGCGCTCGGGGAGACCGGTGATTGGAGTCATTTCTATTTCGGCCAACCCTGCGAGCGGAGTCGAGGGAGTACCTCTGCCTGGGCTCGGGGACACCGGTGATGGAACCCGATTCCTATTTCCGCGAACCCTCTCGCTCAGGCGCTCTTGACCTCACGCACCGGTGCGCTCCAATTCGGGCCGCGCAGCTTACGTTCCCGGGTGCGCTCGCGGGCGCGTTCAGCGTTCTTGGGTTCAGGAAGGTCGTTGGCGGCGGCGGCGACGAGGAGAGGCATCATGCTGGCCCTGCATTGCAGCGCGTACGCCAACGCCAGAGGCCTGAAGTCAGGCGCCTGACGCGGGGTCGGCCCTGAACGAAGGGTCAGGCCTCACCCGTCGACCTCGCCTCGGGGATCTCCTGATTCGGCGTCTGCATCGCCGCCAGCAGCAGGGTCCGCAAGGCCCCCGACACATCCGTGCTCACGAGCGACGCACCACCCGGCGCCCCTCGTAACGCAGCGGGCAGCGACTCGATCGAGTTGAGCCCACCCCCGGCCGCGCCCGCCGCGAACACCACCGGCAACCGCAAGTCGAAGGCGCAGAAGCGGGCCTGCTTCATCAGCGCATCGGTCTCTTCGATGATCAGCACGCCGATGGCCGCGGAAAGAAAGGGTCGCCACAACGGCCGCGCAGCTTCAGCCGTGGGCACGAAGACGAAGTCGACCTTCAGCACGTCGCTGATCTCGAGCGTGCCCAGGGTGCCGAAGCTGCTGCGCAGACAGGCCGGATCGCTGCTGGTCGCCTTGATGCCCGGCAGCGTTCGAAGAAACCAACGCCCCGCCTTGGGCCCCGTGCCGCAGATGATCACCTTCGCCACCAGCGCGTTCCGGTGAGCGCGGCCGCGCAGCAACTTGCCTCGCAGCGCGTGCACCTCGGCCGTTCCCAGCAGCGGCGCATCTTGCACGCCCACCGCGTCGAAGCGCTGCACGATGCCCTTCTCGAGGAGCGTGGTGACTGCCCCGAGAATGTCGAGGTCGGCGGCGTCTGCGAGGTCGAGCAGCTCGGAGAGCTTTCGCGGCTGCGAGAGCACGCGGAGGATTTCTTTGGTGACCGGGTGCGGCTCGATGAGCTCGCCTGCGTCGGGCACCAGCGCCAGCGACTGCGTGCGCGGAGGCAAGAAGCTCAGCAGCCGCTCGCGCTCGTCGGTCTGGCGCATGCCCTCGAGCAGCACGTCTTCCATCGACCGATCGATCTTCGCGCGCGCAGGTGCGGGCCCCGGGTGGAACGCGAACGTGCCCTCACGCCAGCCGATCAACCTGAAGAGCGCCTTCTCACCCTGAATGTCGTTGACCCGCGCGTTCACCGGCTTGCCTTCAGCGATGAAGATCTCGCCCCGCTCCTGGCCGTGCACCAGCGAGAGCCGGCCGGTGCGCCGGTTCATCGACATGATCTGCATCAGATCAGGCAGCGGCAGTTGTGCGAGCCCGCCTTCGATCTCCCGCGCGTCACCTTTGAGTTCGTTGGCCGCTTCAGCCCGCCGGCACAGGTGATCGATGCGCGCGATCACCTCGTCGATGTTGAACGGCTTCTGCAGCACGCCCTCGCGGAGCATGCGGAACTTGTCGAGATCGCGCGAGGTGGTGGTGACCACCACGGGGATGTCTTCGGTGCGCGGGTTCGACCCGAGAATGTTGATGAACGATCGCGCCTCGATGAGCGTGCAGGTCTCATCGAAGAGGATCACGTCAGGGTGCCGGAGCACCGAGACCTCGAGCGCCTTGCTGCCATCCGGCGCGTGCTGCACCTGGTAGCCGCGCGCGCGCAGGGCCTTGGTCAACGCTCGAATGGCGCCGACATCGGGATCTGCGAGGAGGACTTTTCGCGCTTGAGCCATGGGTCAGTAGGGCTGCAAGTCGTAGGCAGTCTGGAGCTTGGACACGAGCCCCTCGACCAGCGTGGGATCAGACGTGTGGAACCCCCAGGTGGCGCCGCGCCCCCGGCGTTGGAGCAACGCGTACGCCGAGCCGTCACCCATCCACAGCAGGAACTCGTGACGCGCGAGGCGATCGTCGCCTTCCAGGAACACCGGCGTCATCGCGTGGTGCTCCTGCAGATCGGCGTGCCGCCCGAGCACATAGACGCGCGGCGCGAAGTCAGCGGGGGCGTGATCGAGCGAACGCACGATGGGCAGATCACCCTTCACGGCCGGCCCGCCGACATAAAGCAGTCCACGCGCCATCGGCTCACGCAGGAACTCTCGGCCGATCTCGCCCTGGAGTTCTTCGAAGAGCACGTCGGCCACCTTGCCGCGGCGTGACGGTTCTCCCGACGCATCGGGCAGGCGCGGTGAACGCGAGTTGCCCAGCAGCAGCTCGACCTCATCCCAGAACGGGAGCGGCTCGAGCCGCAGGTGGTGATGCAGCGAACCCCGCCGCTCATCCATGCGGCGACGGCAACAGACCAGCAGCTCGTCGAAGTCGTCACCATCGCGCGGAAAGGTCGCCACGCCGCCGGTCAGCCCCATCGGCACCCGGGCCTCGAGCGCCTTCGCGTCGGTCTCTTCGATGACGGAAGAGAGCGCCCGGCGCAGGAACATGAGCCCGCCGAAGTAGTCGGTCTCGGGGAGCAAGACGTGGAACTCCTGTTCGGTGGCGCGCGCCACCACGTCGGAGTCGCGGATGATCTGCGAGATCACCCGCAGCACGATCTGCTGCGCCTGCCGCACTGCCGCATGACCGACGCGTTGGCGAATGCCGGCCAGGTTATCGAGCGAGAAGGTCAGCAGCGAGAACGCACGGCCATAGCGGCGCGCCTTGTAGATTTCCTTGGTGGCGTAGTCGGTGAAGTACGAGAGCGTGTAGGCGCCCGTCTCGCGATCCCTCAGACCCTGGCGCTGAAGCTGAGCGAACCGGGTCGCGGTCTTCAGCGCAGCCGCGGCGAAACTTCCGAAGGTTTCACAGTCTGCCAGCAGCTCGTCTGAGAACGTACCCGAGAGTGGATCGCTCAACTGCACCAGCGCCATCAGCTCACCCGTGCTCGCCGTCAGCGGCACCAGCAACGACGTGTCGGCCTTCCACGCGCGGCCCTGCACCAGGCTGGGGTCGACGAGCTCAGGCAGCGCCGCGCGATCCAGCAGTCCGCGCCACGCCCGCAGCCGCATTCCGACGCGCTCGCCAGAGACCCACAAGGCGCCGCTTTGTGCAGCGCACAACGAAGAGAACTCCGAGAGAATGTGCTCTTGCAGCGTCTCGATCTCGGTGAGCGCGACGATGGCGAGGCAACGTTGCTCGAGGGTCAAGGAACGCTCCCCTGAAACACGAAGCGCACGGCGCCCTTGAGCCAGACCTGCGAGAGATTCGAGGCGACCTTGATGTCGAGCACCCCACCCGGCAACTGCACCGGCACCCATCGATCGTACGGGCTGCGCCCGTCGAGCGCCGAGGCCACGACTGCCGCACACGCGCCCGTTCCACACGCCAGGGTCAGCCCAACGCCGCGCTCCCACACCGTCACGCGCAGGCCACCTTCTTCACGCGGCTCGACGAACTCCACGTTGGTGCGGTGCGAAAAGAGCGGGTGCAGCTCGAGCGCGGGGCCGAGCCTGCCTGCTTCGGAAGGCGGCACGTCGAGCAACACGAGGTGCGGGTTGCCCATGCTCACGGCGGTACCGAGGTGACCCTCGATGGGCTTCCGGACGAAGGGCCCGCCGTTGGGAAGAATCGGCGCTTCCAGCCGCGCAGGACCCATCGCGACCGTGACGCGCTCGACGCCGCGGGTGCCCCACTCGACCTCACTGTCGAGCACGCCTGCGCCGGTGGCCACCTTGAGGCGGTTGGGCTTCTGCGGATCGTTCTCGGCGAGGTACTTCACGACGCAGCGAAGGCCGTTGCCGCACATCTCGGCGATGCTGCCGTCGGCGTTGTGCACCACCATCCGGCCCGCGGCCCCTGCTTCAGGGAGGATCGCGAGCACGCCGTCAGCGCCGATGCCGTAGTGGCGATCGCACAGTTGGCGCGACATCACCTCGTCGACGTCGATGCCGGACTCGCGTCGGTCGATGACCACGAAGTCGTTGCCGATGCCTTGATACTTGAAGAACGTCTCCAAAACGGGGCCCGGTGTAGCGCGAAATGCAGAAACACAGAACTACTGCTCGAAGCAGACGCTCAGAAGCCCATGCCTCCGTCGACGTCGATGGTGCGGCCGTTGAAGTAGTCGCACTCGAGGATGAACTTCACCGCCAGCCAGATGTCCTCGGGCTGGCCGATGCGCCCGACCGGGATCTTCTCGATGAACGCGTCGAGCGCCTTCTGGTTCATGCCCTTGGTCATCGGGGTCTCGATCATGCCGGGGGCCACCGCGCCCACGCGCACGCCGAACGGAGCGAACTCCTTCGACCAGGTGACCGTGTTCGCGGCGAGCGCGGCCTTGGCCGAGACGTAGTTGCTCTGGCCGCGGTTCCCGTGGCGAGCGATCGACGACATGTTCACGATCACGCCGGGCTTCTGATCGGTGGTGACCATCTTCGCCACCACCTCGCGCACCATCAGGGTCGCACCGACGAGGTTGACGTTGATGACGGCGTTGAACTGGTCGAGCGACATCTTCTGCACCGCGCCCGTGACCTTGTCTTTCTTCACCAGCAGGCCGTCGCGCAGGATGCCGGCGTTGTTGATGAGGCCGTTGAGGCCGCCCATTTCGGAGTGCGCCCACTCGACGAAGCTCACGATGTCGGCCTCGTTGCCCACGTCGAGCTTGCGGCGCTTGAGGCCCGCAGGCAGCGCCGCCAGCGCCAGCTCGTTGATGTCGCCGACCGCCACCTGCGCGCCCGCCTCGTGCAGCCGCTGCGCGAAGTGCGCCCCCATGCCCTGCGCGCCGCCGGTGACGATGATCTTGAGAGTCTTGAGGTCCATGCAGGGCGGATAGCTCGTTTTCGCGCAGAAATGGAAACGCCGTGACGAGCCTGAACGAGGCCCATCACGGCGTGTCGAAGGACGACGAACGACTCAGCTCTTGAAGGTCTCGGCCGTCTTCTGGGCGGTGTCGAGCGACAGCTTGCGCATGCCCGCGGCGAGGTCGTTGACGTAGTTGAACTGAGTCTTCAGCAGCTCGTTCATCTCGTCGATCTGCGTGTTGCCGTACTCGATCCACTTCGAGTGGGCCTTGCCCATCTCTTCGAACACCTGCGTCATGCGGGTCGACTGCTCTTCGAACATCTTCTTGACGTTCTCACCGGCGAATTGCTGCACCTGCGAAGCGACGGTCTTGGTCTCGGCCATGGTGTTTCTCCTGGTTGTGCGGCGTTTCACTGCTGAATCGGGGCGAACCCTCGTCCCGAACGCCGTACAAAATGCACCAG
Source organism: Archangium sp. (assembly GCA_043773025.1). Classification (GTDB taxonomy): domain Bacteria; phylum Myxococcota; class Myxococcia; order Myxococcales; family Myxococcaceae; genus Archangium_A. The sequence continues at coordinate 27,075 of JAYVFP010000241.1, read as the reverse complement.
CCGACTCACTGCGTCAAGCGCATTATGTTGCACTGCACCATTTCTGCGTCATTTCTTACGCTTGCGCAGCATGCCTTTGAGCTCGTCGAGCTCCTTTCGCATCTGCTCCAGATCGTTGGGCGGCTGCGGCGCCGTGGTGGGTACTGGCACGGGCTGAGTCGACTGATGGCCCCAGCCGCCGAAGGGGGTGTTGTTGGCGAACTGGGTGAGCGCCACCAGGGGATTGAAGGGCATGAAGCTCTGGGTGGTCTTCTTGGCCGTCAGGTAGAGCTCGAGCGCCGCCTGAACGTAGCGGCCCAGGAAGTCAGCCAACGCGTCATCTCCGAGGCGAATCAGCTGATGGAGCAAGGCCGCGGGGAGGATCTTATCGGCCCCCCGCCCTTCCATGATGATCTGCGTCAGGGTCACCTGGGTGAGGTCTTGGCCCGTCTTCGCGTCGACCACCTTCGCCTCGGCGCCGTCGCGGATGGCGGCGGTCAGATCCTCGAGGGTGATGTACCGGCTCGAGTCGGTGTCGTAGAGCCGCCGGTTTCCGTACTTTTTGACGAGCATGATTTCGACCGTACCAACGTCAGTGTGCAATGCAACATGGGTGGCCTTGACAGACCCCCTTCGAACACGCCATGAGGCCTCGGTCTTCGCACCTGCACAATTTCGTCAGGGCGAAGATGATGTTTGGTCGTGTTGCAGCGCAGCAAGTCGGTGGTGCAGTGCCGCAGACCACCCCGGATGGCTTTCGGCAGGGCCGGGGCGTATGGCCGCACACGTGAAAAGGACGTTCATGTCTCGCTCTCTCATCGTGGTCATTGGTTGTGTCGCGCTGCTGGCGTGCCCGGGCCCCCAGGTTGACTGCCGGGTGGGTGCTGACTGCGCAAGTGGCGTGTGCCTGCGTGACGGCACTTGTGGCCCTGTCACTCCCTCAGACTCCGGCGTCGGCGGCGGCACCGGAGAAGACGGCGGGCTCGGCGGCGGCGCGGGTGGCGGCTCAGGCACCGGCGGTGGAGGATCGACTGGAGGCGGCACCGGCGGTGGCATGCCGGTCGGTTGCCAGCCCAACAACGACGGCGTCATCGAGCGTGATGAGGTCTTCTTTCAGCCCGGCCTGCGGGCGACCTTCAAGACCAGCGGCCCGGCCCGCTTCGAGACCGCGGGCACGCCGGCCGCAGACGGGGGCCGCCAGTGGGACTTCACCGCCGTCCTCGCCGGCGACACTTCGCGCCTGGTGGAGACCAAGCCGCTGACCGGCGAATGGTACGAGTCGAACTTCCCCGACGGCGGCTACGTCGCCGAGTTGGGCCAGGGAAGCACGCTGCTGGGCGTCTTCAGCACCACCAACAACGCCCTCTACCTGCAGGGCGTGGTCTCCCCCACCGCCAGCTCCACCGGCACCGAGATGCACTATTCACCCTGGGTGAAGGTGCTCCAGTTTCCCCTGCAGGCGGGCGGCTCGTGGGGCGCCACCTCGACGGTGAGCGGCAAGTACCAGGGCTTCACGATCGGCAACGCGGCCTTCGGCACCGGCCTGCCCTTCCAGGAGGAGAACTACACCTCCACCGTCGACCGCGCGGGTGACGCGCTCACCCCTTACGCGAACACCAGTTTCCGGGCGCTGCGCGTGCGCACCGTGATGATCCGCTCCACCCGCGTCTACACGCTGAGCCAGTGGATGCCGATCCTCACGCTGCGCTCCTTCAACTGGAACGCAGAGTGTTTCGGCACCGTCGCCACCGTCACCTCGACCAACAACGAGAGCAGCACCGAGTTCGCCGACGCAGGCGAAGTGCGGAGGTTGTCGAATTGAATTTGCGCGCAGCCCTGGTGCTGGCGCTCCTGGGGAGCGGCTGCCTGCACTTCCACAACGGCCCCATGCCCGGCGAGCCGAAAGACGCCACGTACCTTCAAGTCGAAGGCACGCGCGTTCGTTACGTCGACGTGGGTGAGGGCCCCGCGGTGGTGCTGCTGCACGGCTTTGCCTCGAGCATCGAGAACTGGGTCACGGTGATGCCGCAGCTGGTGAAGGATCACCGCATCATCGCGATCGACATGCGCGGCTTCGGGTGGACCGATCGCCCCGTGGCCGACTACTCGCCGGCCGCGCAGGCAAAGCTGCTCAAGGCGGTTCTCGACGAACGCAAGGTCGGGAAGATCTCGCTGGTCGCGCACTCGTATGGCTCGTCGGTCGCGCTGGCCTTCGCGCTCGACTACCCCGATCAGGTCGAGCGCATCGCGCTGTACGACGCGTGGGTCTACGACGAGCAGCTCCCCTCCATGTTCCACATGGCGCGCGCCAAGGGCGTGGGCGAGGTGCTCTTTGGGCTCTTCTATTCTGAGCGCGCCGACGAGCGCCTGAGCCTGGGCTTCTACGATCCCGACATGGTCACGCAGCACCTGGCCGATGAAGTCGAGAAGGCCATGGAGAGGCCCGGCACCCGGGCAGGCGCGCTCGAGGCCGTGCGGGGCATGCGCTTCGAGGAGCTCGAGCCGCGGTATCGCACGATCACCGCGCCCACCCTGCTCCTCTGGGGCCGGGAAGATCTGATCACCCCGGTTTCTGTCGGCGAGAAGCTGGTGCGGCAGCTGCCCAACGCGAAGTTGAAGGTCTACGCGCGCTGTGGCCACTTCCCGATGATCGAGGCGATCTCTGAATCGAACCGCGACTTGAGCGCGTTCCTCGGGGGTGCTCCGTGAGGGTCGTCGCGAGCGCCTTACTCCTCGTCGCCACTACGGCTCTCGCGTCTGGGCTCGCCGATCACGGTGACGATCTCTTTCAGCGCGAGAAAATCGAAGTCCAACTGCACGGGTTCCTGCGCATGCGCGGCGATCTGCTGAACAACCTCGATCTCGATCGCGGCACCACGCCTTCGGGGCTCGCGTTGTTCCCCGTGCCACTGGGCAACCCCACCGGCCAGTCACTCTTCGCGGCCGACATGCGCCTGCGCACGGACCTGGCGATCTACGCGCCGTTCGCCGCGGCCGCCGTGAAGGTGCGCGCCGATCTCATCGACAACCTGGTGTTCGGCTCGACGCCGGTGCTTTCCCCTGGCGCAGGCAACGCGCCGACGCCCGCCGCCAGCCCCGGCCAGTTCCCCGCCACCCTGCTGCGCATCAAGCGCGCGTATGGCGAAGTGCTCACGCCGTTCGGCTACCTCGCCGTCGGCCGCATGGGAAACATGTGGGGCCTGGGCATGATGTCGAACGGCGGCGACTGCCTCGATTGCAACCTGGGCGACCAGGCCGATCGTGTCGCCTTCGTGACCTCGCTGGTGGGCCACCTCTGGGCCGTCGCCTACGACTTCAGCGCTGTGGGCCCGACGCAATTTCGCAAAGACGGCCAGCGCCAGCTCATCCTCGATCCGAGCACCGACGTGCAGTCGTTCTCCTTCGCGTTCATGAACATCAAGGACGACCACACCCGCAAGCGCCGCCGCCTCGCGGGCCGGGTGACGCTCGAGTACGGGCTGCTCGGCTCGTACCGTTGGCAAGACAACGACGTGCCCGCGGCCTATTTGCCGGTGAGCGAAGACACCACGCTGACGCCTTCTTCCGTGATGCGCCGTGGCTACAAGGCCGCGGTAGTCGACGGCTGGCTGCGGTTCCAGACCGAAGGCTTCAAGCTCGAGGCAGAGGCCGCGATGCTCTACGCCGACGTCGAGCAGGCCTCGCTGCTGCCGGGTGTGTTGCTGCGAGATCGCGTGCAGTCACTCCAGCTCGGCGGGTCGATCGAGACCACCATCGGCGCTCCGGGTTCGGTGTTCATCGGTGGCCTCAATGCCGGCGCTGCGAGCGGCGACCCTGCACCCGGCTTCGGCGCGTTCCCGCCGGCAGGCTCGACGCCCCGGGCAGGCGAACTCGACGGGCCGCAGCTCGACATTCCCCGCGACACCCGCATCGACAACCTGCGCTTTCACCCCGACTACCGCGTCGACCGCATTCTCTTCGCGGAGATCATCGGCACCGTCACCGACGCCTGGTACGTGCGGCCGTGGGCGAAGGCGCGGCTGCTGGAGTTCCGCAGCTACCAGCTCACCCTCGCCGGCGACGCCACCTTCAGCCGTGCGTTCTACGCGAGCTCGACGCCCGGCAACGACGCCGCGCTGGGCATGGAGTTCCACGGCGCGCTCACCTGGGCGAGCAAAGACGGCTTCGACGTGCTCGCCGAATACGCGGTGCTCTTCCCCTTCGCAGGCTTCGACAACCCGGCCCAAAACCTCAAGGCGCAGCCTGCGCAGCTCGGGCGAATTCGCCTGGCGTGGAGATTTTAGAAAATGACGCGCTCACTTTTCGTTGGCTTGCTGGTGCTGTGCGCGTGCGGCGAGAACCGCACCTACCCGACCAAAGAGGCGTACGCCGCGCCGGCCGTCGCCCCGCTGGAGTGCGTGCCCAACCTCGACGGGCGCATCGACGCGAGCGAGCTGAAGGCTGCGCTGGGCATTCCCGTGCGCTACCTCGCATCGCCCCCGGGCAGCTCGCGGCCCGTGGCGATTCCCGGCGCGACGAACCCCGCGGGTCAGCGCGTGTGGGATCTCTCGATCGACTACGCCGACGATCGGGTGGCAACGCTCTCGGCCTCCGCGCTCGCAGGTCACTGGTTCGCCGCCCGCTTCCCCAGCGGCCAGTTCGTCTCTGCGCTCGATCTCGGAGGCACCACGCTGGGCGTCTACGTGAACGACGGCAACGATCTGTTCCTGCTCGGCTACGCGTCGCGTGAAGAAGCGCCGACGCTCGGGAAGACCCTCGTCGTCTACACCCAGCCGGTGGCGATCTTCCGCTTCCCTCTCGAGCCCAACAAGCAGTGGATCAGCGTGGGCCAGGTCGCCAACGCGATGGTGCGCGGGTTGCCGTACGCCGGCCGCGACACGTACCAGGTGCGCGTCGACGGCGTCGGCCAGCTCGAGCTGCCCGACGTGACCTTCACCCAGACGATGCGCGTGCGCACCACCACCACCATCGAGCCTGCCATCGGCAACACGATCACCCGGCGCCAGGTCGGCTGGGTGTTCGAGTGTTTCGGTGAAGTGGCCCGCGCCACCGCGCCCGACAACGAGCTGAACGACGACTTCACCACCACCGCCGAGCTTCGACGCCTCGGCCTTTGAAATGGAGCACCAGATGATGCTGTGGGATCAGTGGAAGAAGGGCTTCGACGTGTGGGAGCAGCGCACCGCGGAGATGATGGAGACGGTGCTCAAGTCACCGGCCGTGCTGCAGCCGATGGGCAACCTGCTCAGCGCGTCGATGAAGATGAAGGCGAACGTCGAGAAGGCGAGCGCTCAATGGTGGGGCAGCCTCGGTCTGCCCTCCAAGCGTGATCAGGAAAAGACGCTGCACGCGCTCAATCAGATTCAGAGCCGGTTGATCGATCTCGAAGAGAAGTTGGCTGCGCTGAAGAAGAACTAAAACCCGCAGGCGAGAGCCCACCCCATGGACATCACTCCTTTCCTCGAACTCAAGCCTGCCCCCCGCGCCATCTTCGACTCGTTGCCTGAGCGGAAGACGCGGCCCCGCTTCATGCTGCCCACCGCTGAAGGCGACTGGCAGGCCGTGACGTGGAGCGCGTACGCGAAGGGCATTCGCCAGGCGGCGCTGTTCCTCGCGTCAGAGGGCCTGCAGTCGGGTGACCGCGCGGCGATCTTCGCCCCGAACTCAGTGGAGTGGATCAGCGCGGCGATGGCCATTCAGGCGGTCGGCGGCGTGATGGTGCCCGTCTATCCCGCGAACACCGCTCCGCAGGCGGCGTACGTGGTCAACCACTCCGACACGAAGATCCTCTTCGTCGACACGCCTGCGCTGCTGCAGCGGGTGTTCGAGTCGTGGAACGACTACGCGCAGGTCACCCGCATCGTCACCTTGAGCGCTCAGCCGATGGAGGCCGGGCCCATCATCGAGAAGATGCGCGCGAAGGGTTTGCCGGTGCCGCCCGTCGCCGAAGTGGAGCGCAAGCTCGTCTCGTGGAGCCGCGTGCAGGCCATGGGCGCCGCGAGAGATCAGGAAGCGCCCGGAGAGTTCGAACGAGTGCTCGCCAGTGTCTCGCTCGATCAGGTCGCGCAGATGCTCTACACGAGCGGCACGTCAGGCAACCCCAAGGGCGTGCCCCTCACGCATCGCAACGTGGGCGTGAACGGCTCGGACTGGCTCAAGAGCAACGCACCGCTGCTGGAGACGAAGGACGTCGATCTGCTCTGGCTGCCGATGAGCCACATCTTCGGCTTCGGTGAAGCGTGCCTGGGCAACGCGCTGGGTTGGATCACCTATCTGTGTGAGCCCGCGAAGGTGCTGCAGTACCTGCCGGAGGTGCGGCCCTCGGTGTTCATGAGCGTGCCGGCCATCTGGGAAAAGCTGGCCATGTCGGCGATGAACGAGAGCGACGCGGCCAAACGCCAGGCGTCGTTGCGCGCAGTCACCGGCGGCGAGCTGCGGTTCTGTCTGTCGGGCGGCGCGGGGCTCAAGCGCGAGGTCAAGGAGTTCTTCCACGCTGCGGGCCTGCTGATCATCGAAGGCTACGGGCTCACCGAGACCTCACCCACGCTGACGTTGAACCGGCCTGACGCCTTCCGCTTCGACTCGGTCGGCAAGGTGCTGCCGTCGGTTCAGCTCAAGCTCGCCGAAGACGGAGAGATCCTGGCGAAGGGTCCGACCGTGTTCAGCGGGTACCACAAGGATCCCGCGGCGACCGCTGAGGCCTTCACCGAAGACGGCTGGCTCAAGACCGGCGACGTGGGCCGCTTCACCGATGACGGCTTCCTGCAGATCATCGATCGCAAGAAAGACATCCTGGTCACCGCCGGCGGGAAGAACGTGCCGCCCGCGAACATCGAGATCCGCTTCCGCGACGATCCGTTCGTCTCGGCCGTGGTGGTCTACGGAGACGCGCGCCGCTACCTCGTCGCCGCCGTCTGGCTGCACGAGCAGGCCGTCGACGCGCACCTCGAGCAGGCGGGCGTGAGTGCCGCGGCGCAGACCGAAGCGCGCAAGGTCCTCGTGCAGACACGCATCGATCAGGTGAACACGCAGCTCGCGTCGTACGAGTCGATCAAGAAGTTCGCGATCATCGACTCGCCGTTGACGGTGGAGAGCGGCCTGTTGACCAGCACGCTCAAGGTGCGTCGCAAGGAAGTGTACAAGGCGTTCGGCTCGCGCCTGGAGGCGCTCTACGAATGAAGCGGATCACCAATCTCCTGGGGCTGTTGTCGCGGCCCAAGCCGCAGGTCGGGGTCACCCCGGCTGACGTGTTCTGGCAGGAAAACAAGTGGAAGCTGCTGCGGTACCGCGCGCGGCCTGAGGGCATTTCGCGTCAGACGCCGGTGCTGCTGGTGCCCTCGCTCATCAACCGGCACTACGTGCTCGATCTGATGCCGGGCAAGAGCTTCGCGGAATTCCTGGTCGCGCAGGGCTTCGACGTGTTCTGCATCGACTGGGGTACGCCTGGTGATGAAGACCGCTTCGTCACCTTCGATGACGTGGTCGACACCGCGCTGGGCCGGGCGATCCGCAAGGTGGCTGGCACCGTCGCGCATGACCGCACGCACGTGCTCGGCTACTGCATGGGCGGCACGCTTTCGGCCATTCACGGCGCGGTGCACCCGGAGCATCTGCAGTCGTTCGTCGCGCTCGCAGCGCCGGTGAAGTTCGACGACGGCAGCCTGCTGCAGCGGTGGACGAACTTGAAGGGCTTCGATCTCGACGCGCTGGTCGCGGGTACGGGCAACGTGCCGTGGCAGTTGCTGCAATCGGCGTTTCAGCTGCTCCGGCCGACGATGCCGCTCGCCAAGGCGGTCAGCCTCATCGATCGCGCGTGGAATGATGAGTTCCTCGACGGGTTCCTCGCGCTCGAGGCGTGGGGCAACGACAACGTGTCGATCCCCGGCGAGTTCTACCGGACGTACATTCGTGAGCTGTATCAGCGCAACGCGTTGGTGAACGGGCGGTTCATGCTCAAGGGCAAGCAGGTCGAGCTGAAGAACCTGGTCTGCCCGACCCTCGCCGTCACCTTCGAGCACGACAACATCGTGCCGGGCCCCAGCGCGGCGGCGTTGATCGAGGCCTGCGGTGCGAAAGACAAGCAGCACCTGCATCTGCCCGGTGGGCACGTCGGCGCGGTGGTCAGCAAGCACGCCGCCAAGACGCTCTGGCCGCAGTTGGTCGCGTTCTACGAAAAACACGACGCCAATTCCCTCTCCCGCCGGGAGAAGGTCAGGGTGAGGGTGCAGGGATAACGCTTTCCCACGAGGTCACCGCCTGCGAAGAGGCGCACCGTCGTGCAAGAAAGCCCTGGATACTTCGAGCTCCTCAGAACCCGGCCCCACTACCGGGCGCTCTGGCTGGGCTCAGTGGTCAGCCTGGCCGGCGACTGGTTCACGCTGATCGCCCTCTACAACCTGCTCGAGGAATACACGGGCAGCAGTGAAGCGGTCGGGCTGATGCTGGCCGCGCGGTTCCTCCCACCTGCCTTCGTCTCTCCGATGGCCGGCGTGGTGGCTGATCGGTTTTCGCGCAAGCACGTGATGGTGCTCTGCGACGTGCTGCGAGCCGTCGTCGTGCTCGGCTTTCTCCTGGTGCGAACGCGCGAAGACGTGTGGCTCGTCTACGCGCTGACGTTCGTGCAGATGAGCCTCGCCGCCTTCTTCGACCCCGCAGAGCAGGCGTCGATCGGCAGCACGGTCGAGCCTCATGAAGTGGTCACCGCCAACACCCTGCAAGGCGCGACGTGGAGCGCGATGTTGGGAGTCGGTGCGGCGGCCGGTGGCCTGCTCATCACGATGGTCGGCCGTGACGCGAGCTTCGTGGTCGATGCGTTGAGCTACCTGCTGTCTGCCTTCTTCATCTCGCGCGCAATCGTGCCCAGGCCCGTGCAGCCGCCACCTGCGAAGACCCTCGCGGGGCGATTGGGCTTCACCGATCTGCTTGAGGGTCTGGCGCTGGTGCGAGCCCGCCCTGAGATTCGCCGCGTGCTCTGGGTGAAGACAGGCTGGGGCATCACCGGCGGCGCGGCGTTGATGCTGTACGCCGTGATGGGCAGGCATGTGTTCGGCGTGCCGGGTTCACCTGATGCCGGGGTGGGCGTGCTGCTCGGCATGCGTGGCGTGGGTGCTTTGATTGGTCCGCTCATCGCCCGGCGGATCGGTGGAGACGGTCCTCCGTTTCTCGAGCGCGCCATTGGCTGGGCGTTCGTGGTCACGGCGTTGTTCTGGGCGCTGTTTGCGGTTTCCCCGAACCTGGTGGTGGCGGCGATTTGTCTCTCGCTCGCTCACATGGGCGTCGCGACGCAGTGGGTGTTCTCGAGCTCGCTCATCAACTTGAGGGTCGAGGATCGATTTCGCGGGCGCGTGTTCGCGGTCGACTCGATGTTCTTTCTGGTCGTGCTGGGCGCATCGAGCTGGGTGGGAGGGAAGGCGCTCGATGCGTTTCACATTGAGCCGCGGGTGCTGATGGCTTCGCTTTCGGTGATTTTGCTTGGGTCTGGGGTGGTGTGGTGGTGGCTGATGCGGCGACTGCCCTCTCCCCAACCCTCTTCCCCTCGGAGCCTGGTGAAATAGGTGCCTCGACTCCGCTCGGCACGAACGGAACCGGCCGAAATCCGTTCAGCCCGAGAGGGTCGGCAGAAATAGAAATGACTCCAATCACCGGTCTCGAGACCCGCGCGAAGCACAAGGTTCAGTGCATGCTGGAAGATCCGTCACTGCCTAACCAACTAACCGCTGCAACGCGATGCGCGCACCTGGCCACCGTGCCCGACGCGGGAACCAACGTGGCCCTGGTCAGCCACAGCGCCTTCGCCGGCGACGTCGGAGGCGTGGCCAACCTGGACCCCGCATTGTGCGCCCGGTTGGACAACACCGGTCGCTCGAGCGGGCACATCTACAAACCGCAGGGTGACGGCGGGTCGGTGCTCATCCTTACCGACGTGACGGCCGATGGCTGGGCCAGCATGCCCTGATCAGCCCCTGGGTGGCGCGCGCCAACCCGCCAGCCACTGCGGCAACACTTCGCGTGCGTAGCTGTGCCCCACCTCCGCGATGTCTCGCATGCTGTCGAACTCCAGCATCCCGAAACGGTCGATGGGCGGGCGCAGGTAGAGGTCCAGGTCGCGTTTTACCTGCGCGGTGCGGCTGGCGCTGCCCAGCATCAACGTGCGCATCAAGATGTCGTTGATGGACGGAATGGTGCGTTTCTGTTTCGACCACAGACGGCTCCAGAACAGCTCCCACGGTGACGGGAAGCTCGCTTCGCCAATCGAGACGTCTTCTTCCGGGCTGACGTCGACCGCCAGCACCGCGCCGTCGCAGCGTTGCCGCATGATGTCGCCTGGCAGGTTGTTGATGACGCCGCCGTCCACCAGCAAGGCGCCATTCTCCACCACCGGCACCGCGATGCCCGGCAACGAGCCCGACGCGCGCGTGGCCCGCCACAACGAGCCGCGTTCGTGCACCACCATCTCGCCGCGCGTGAGGTTCGCCGAGATGCAGAAGTACGGCGTCCACAGATCTTCAATCTCGACGTCGCTGAAGGACATCATCGCGCCCTGATCAATACGGCTCGAGCGCAACACCGCGAAGAGCGGCAGCGTGTACTCGGTGAAGGGTTGATCAGCCGCGATGCGCGCGTTGAGCTCGAAGGTCTCTTCCAACGACAGGCCCATGGCGTACTGCCCGGCCATGATGGAGCCCATGCTCGTGCCGCCGATGTAGTCGATGGGCAGCCCCAGTTCCTGCATGGCCTGAATCACGCCGAGGTGGGCGAAGCCGCGTGCGCCGCCGCCCCCCAGCGTCAGCCCGATGGCCCGGCCCGCCAGCCTGCGCGCGATGCGTTCGACGTCGGGCGCGCGACCGTGTTGCACGTGGTGGTGCCCGCGCAAGAAGGGCCGCGCGTTGAGCCACGCGGCGGTGCCTTTGGGGATCTTCACCGACGTGGGGTGCACCAACACCAGGCTGACGTGTGTGCCGAGGCGGTGCTCGCGGGCAGACGCGAAGAGTTGTTCTTCGAGCGCTGACGGTGCGCTCGGCGCGGCGGCGTCGGCCACCAACAAGGCGCGGTCTGCGTGCTGCAGGCTCTGCTTCGTCCACGCGCTCGCAGCGTCGTCCGCTTCCAGCACCACGAAGTCGAACTCGGCTTCTTTCTGCTCCAGCCAGGTGGCGAAACGTTGCCAGGCCGGGTGGTCCACGCTCAGCGTGCCGGCGTTGCGCACGATGCCTTCGGCTGAGAGCCGCTCGCTCGAGAGGTGCAACACCTTGCCGAGGATGGCCAGCCCTGTCGCCAGTCGCTCCGCAAACCAGCGGCGGGGCGCGCCCGGCGTGGTGCTCACCACCGCCACGCTCACCTGCCGGCGTTTGCGGGTGCGCGGGCCGCCGGCGGTGCGTTGCACCAGGGTGCGCGAGAGGGTGCGCGAGACAGACATCAACACCGCGGGGTGCCGCAGCATGATGGCGTCGAAGTCGTCCTTGTCGATGCGGGCCAGGCGCGTGTCGCGCACCGCGTAGAGCGTGGCGGTGCGCGCTTCGCCGGTGAGCAGCGCGATTTCGCCGAGGCTGTCGCCGCGCGCCAGCTGGCCGATGACCTGGCTCTCGCCGTGCATGTTCTTGATCTCCACCTCGAGCCGGCCGCTGGTGACGATGAACCACGCGTCACCCACGTCGCCCTGGCGGAAGAGCACCTCGCCGCGCGGCAAGGTCACCCAGCGGATGACCTCCTGAAACTCGGCCACGATGTGCGCGTCCACCGGCCCGATGATGTTGCGCAGCACCAGGCCCAGCTCGTCGTCTTGCAGGCGGCGCCGCGCGGTGGCCGAGAGTGACGCTTCGAGCGGGCGCCCGGGCTCGCCCAGGTTCTCGATGGCGGTGCGGGTGAGCCGGAAGACCTCGGCTTCGCCGTCAGCGGCCACCGAGGCCGAACGTTGGCCGCCGGTGATGAACTGGATTTCACCGATGACGGCGCCGGGGCCCAGCGTGGCCACTTGCCGCTCTTCGCCGTCGGCCGCGCGCACCAACACCCGGAACTGGCCTGTTCTCGCGAGGAACATCGACTCGCCGGCGTCACCCTGGCGCACCAGCAGCTCGCCGGGTTTGAGGTGCTGGAGCTCGAGGTTGGGGGCGAGCGCTTCGAGCACCGACAGCTCGACGTCACGGAAGAGCTCGAGCGAACGAAGTGCGGTCAGTGCGCTGCTGGCTTCGGGGGGCGGTTGAGGCGGGTTGCTCATTCGGGGGGAAGTAAAGTGTAGCGGCCGCGTGGTCGAGGGGCGGCTCTATCTCCTCTCCCGAACGCTCTCCTCCACGGAGGAGAGGGAGCCTCGCTGGGTGAAGCCAAGTCTACGGCACCGCAGCGAGGCGGTGGATCAGCTTCTCCGCGAAGTCGATGCTCTGGCCCAGCTGCACCTCATCCACGTTCGACCAGGTGTCGGTGGGGTGGTGGTAGTGCCGCGGCGCGCCGATGTCCGGGTCGATGCAGGTCAACGACACCGCCTGAAACCCGCCCACCAGAAAGGGCAACGCGTCGGTCGCCCCAGAAGGGATGACGTAGCAGGTGGCGGGTTCCCTCTCTGCGAGCGAAGTCGAGGGCGTACTTCAACAGTCTCCCTCGGGCAGAGGGAGCTGCGGGTTCGAAGAGTGATCAGTCGGCGTCGTAGATGCCGTCCCACGTTGCGTCGGGTGGTTGGGTGATGAGCGCGGTGCTGCGCCTGACATACCGCGCGATCACTTCGTCGTCGGGCCGGAGCGCGGCGAGCGCGCTGAAGTCGGCGAGTGCGTCGGTGAAGCGGCGCTCTTGCCAGGCGCGCCAGGCCGCTTCGTAGTCCTTGGTCCACTCGAAGCCTTCGCTCGTCGCGAGCGACGCCAGCAGCTCGGAGATGCGAATCGGCTGCCCCCCCCGGCCCATTCGCACCGTGTCGACCGTACGGAAGAGAAACGCGTCTTTCGCCTCTTCGACCAGCGTCTCGCCGACCAACGTGCGTACGCCGTAGCGTTTCGCCAACGACTCCAGGCGGAACGCGGTCGCGACCGGCTCGCCCATCACCGTGTAGTTGACCCGGTGGATGGTGCCCATCTCACCGACCACGGTGTCACCGGTCTCGAGACCCGCGCGAAGCACGAGCTTGTGGCCGCACTTCTTTTCCCACTCCGCGCGCTTCGCATCGAAGCGGGCCTGCATCAGGATCGCGGCTTCACACGCCGACTCTGCGTCATTGGGCGTCGCGACGGGCGCGCCCCAGAACGCCATCATGCCGTCGCCGAGGTACTTGTCGACGTGACCACCGCGGTCGAGCACCAGCGTGGTCATCTCAGAGAGGTAGTCGCGCAGCACGTCGACCACCACCGCGGGATCTTTCTCGTTCGAGACCGAGGTGAACCCCTCGATGTCGGAGAAGAAGATCGTCAGCTCTCGACGCTCAGGCCGCATCAGCGCCAGATCGCGCTCTACCCGGCGAAAGACATCAGCACGCACGGCACCACCCAACGCGCGCAGCATGAAGTCGCGCATGGTCTGTTCGAGCGCGCGTGCGTAGCCCAGCGACGCGAGGAAGGTGAGGCTGCACGCGACGATCGGCGCGACCATCACCACCTGCCGGTACTGCGTCACGTACAACTGCCGCGAGAGCAACGAGTGCACCACGATCACCAGCGCGATGGTCGCAGCCCACGCCAGCCAACCTGGCCTGCGCATCAAGCTCGACCACGCCACCGCGAGGATCGCTCCGACGAACGCGAACGCAAAGGTGAGCCAGAAGTCGGCCTGCGGCTCGACCCGGCTGATCCCCTGCCCGCGCGCCACGTTCGCGATGGCCTGCGCCCAGATCGCACCGCGCGTGAGCGAGCCGACGGGCGTGTCCATCACCGGCGAAGAACGTTCATCGATCAGCACCACCACGCGCCCAGCGAGATCGTTGTCGTGATGACGAACCCCTCGGCCCGCTTCGTCGTCTTCACGATTGACCAGCAGTCGCCACGCAGGCACCGCGCGCTTCAAGGTGCCGCGGCCTGAACGACCCGCTTCGTCCGAGCTCCAACGGAGCGCGAGGAAACCCTGCGGATCGATCGGCACGCCCGGCTGTTCGTCGCCCTTGAGCAGCCCACCCACGACCGAGAACACCCCCGGATTGCCGGGCCGGATGCGTAAGGCCACGCCCGGCACCAGCCCCGAGCCGTCGTTGTTCCGCGAGGTGTTGACCAACAACGGCACCGAGCGAACCAGCCCATCTCGGTCGGGAATCAGCCGCATGCTGCCAAAGGCGACCTCGGGCATCAGCAGCGCAGGCACGGGTGCATCGACTGCACCGGCTCTTGGAGCCAGCTCGGGGTCGAACCCCTGCACCGCCACGTGCGTCAGTTTCTGCAGCAGCACCTCGGCAGTCAGCTCTGCCGCGTCATCAGCCGGGGTCAGGCTGCGGCTCTGCGTCGGGCCCTTGAGCTCGAGCGCGTTCGCGAGCTCCTTCGTGTGCGCTTCACTCGACGAGCCGGCCCACACGGTGAGCCTGCCCCCGCTCTCGACCACGTACGCGGTGGTGCGCTGCACGAGCACCTTGCGCACCCAGGGCAACACGGCCGATTCCTTGTCGGTTTCAGCCACCCGGAGCAGCAGCGGCATCAGCGGCCGATCGGGAGCGCGGCGTGTCTCACGGCGCCACTCGAAGCCGAGCACCACTTTCCCGCCGAGCAGGCGGAGGCGCTCTGCAAAGCGTTGATCATCGGTACGCACGTCTTCACCGCGGCACGCCGAACACTGCCGAGGCGACACGTCGGCGAACGACTCGTCGATGAACACCATCGAGGCGCCTTCGGTCACGGCCTGCTCTGCGACGGCGCCCAGCAGCTCGCGCGGCCAGGGGCGCATGGCCCACTCCGGATGGTCCGAGGCGCGTGCGTTGGAGAGCGTGTCTTCGTCGACGTTGACCAGCACCACGCCGTCGGCCCGTTCATCGCTGCGGCCCAGCTCACGCGAGCGCCAGTCGACGGTGCGCGCCTCGAGCTGCTCGAGCCACAACCGCGGGTACACGTGCCAGCGGGGCTCACCTTCGAGCTCCTTGCGATCGACGCGGAAGAACGCAGCGCCGCCGAGAAGGAAGCCGATGAGCGTGGCCCACAGAAACGCCACTCCGAACTTCTGAACGAAGCGCATTCCTGCGCTCTGGAGAGGGTTGGTCGCCACGTTCGAGGGACTATGCTGCGCGTCACATGAACACGTCACCCACAATCACCCGGCGGTCCCTCGCCGTGGCGATCATCAAGACGCGCTGGTGACCCGAGGGAGTCGCACGCCTTTCACCGATCTGGGAACCGGCTTCGCCTGCGAATTCACCCGAAGGAACTACCAAAGGGTCATCCAGAGAGAAGTCGAGGGATTACCTTTGTTCGCGCGGAAGGTGGCATCTCGACTGCGCTCGATGCGAACGGTGTGGGTTGTTCCTCCCGAGCAGTGACCGGATTCACCCGAAGTGACAACCAACCGGTCATCCCGAGCGAAGTCGAGGGATTACCTTCTGATCGCGCGGTAGCTCCCGCTTGGGGAGACCGGTGAGGAGTCACTCGCGAACGAGCTCGAGCTCGAGCTTGCCAGCGAGCTTGTGGGAGAGCAGCAGCCCGGTGATCCGCTCGGCTTCCGTGTGCGTCAGCACGTTGCGAAAGCCGTCACCGTCCTGCACTTCAGCCTCGAGCACCGCGCCGCGTGAGATCCACCGCAGCCAGGTGCCATCAGGCAGGGCCATCGGCAACGTGCCCTTCACCGGCCACACCTCGTTCAACCCCGAGAGCGTCGCCGAAAGCGCCGAGGCCCTGGGCCGAAGTTCGGTGACGCCCTCGTCGGCGTAGAGCACCGGCGGCGTGGCCATCGCATCTTCCGTCGAGTCATCGAACAGAAACCCGTACCGGCTGGGGATCCGCCCACTCAAGGCGAACAGCGCGATCACGCTCTCGTCTTCACCCAGCCGATGCGCGTGAAGAATGCGCCGTTCACCCGTGAGCACCCGAATCATCAGCTTGAACACCGGCCGCACCGTGGCCGCTTGCCGGGCGATGCGCGCCATCAGCTCTTCGCGCACTCTCTTCAGCTCGTTCACGAAGGCCTGCTCAGTCGACCGCGCGCGATCCTCCAACTGGAGCTGCGCTGCCGCGAGCTTCTCCTTCGCGTCTTTCAAGAACGCATCGAGGGCGTTGACCCGAGCCAGCCCCGTCTCACCCGGGCTCGGCGCAACACCTGCGGCCTTCACCGCGCCGAGCAACAAGCGGCCCTGCTCCGAGAGTCGTTTCCGCTCTTCTTCCCACCTTCGACGAGCTGCACGGTGGGCGTCCTGCAATTCAGCCCACGCGCCGTAAGCCACTTCGAGGGTCTCCACCGATCGTGCACGGAGCAGGGCCTGCGCCCCCAGCACTTCAGGGTCGGGCCCGAGCTCTGCCGCTTCGATCAACGCGCCTGAAACCGGCGCCGGAAAATCAACCGGCGTGTCGCGCGGGAGACCCTGCCTCTTCATCACGCCGTGGTGGTGCGGGCCTCAGGGGCCGACGCTTTGGGTTCGGGCGCGCCATTGCTGCCCTTGCCAAGCCGGTCCTTGAGGTCTTCACGCAGCTGGCGGCCGGGCTTGGGAGCGAGCATCAGCCCCAGGCCCACGCCCAGCAGCACGCCCGCGCCGAAGAGCGCCAGCGTCGGCATCATCTTCTCAGCTGAGGAGCGGCGCGACTCGAGGCCGACCATCTCGAGGAGGTCGTCCTTGTCCACATCGGGGAGGTTGTTCCTGAGTGATCGCCACATGGTGAGTCTCCGTTTCTTGATGTTGAAGCAGCAGCCTACTTCTTACCGTTGGCCAGCACGCCGTCGATTGCAGCTTCGGCGACGTCGAGCAAACGGTCGCGCACCTGGGGAATCGCGGCGAGCTTCATGCCCATGCGAATCAGGCGGCCGGTCATCGGCGTGAAGAGCCCGCCGCCCACGATGTACCCGACGCCCAACGCAGCGCCGATCATCGCGTAGGGCGCCTTCTCCACGTTGTCCGTCAGGCCCACTGCGTCGGACAGGCCGTTGAGCGCAGAGTTCGCGTCTTTGGCCAGCTCGGTGACGGCGGTCAGGATCTGCGGAGGAATCGTCTCTGAAGGAACGTTTTGGTCGATCATCGGCGTGACGCCCACTTTCCGATGAGAAACCCGAGCGCGGCGGCGCCCAACAGCGTGCTGCCAGGGTTCTTCCTCACGAAGTCCTTCACCCGTTCGTTGACCTGCTGCAGCTGCGCGGTGGCCTGCTCGAACTGCGGCCCCAGGCGATCCTGAAGATCGCGGAGGGGATCTGCTGCCTCTGTCTGATTCTGGCTTTGAGGCGGGGGCTTCGGCATCTCGGGCCTCGCTTGCGTGGCTTCAGTCATTTTTATCGCCGTCCTTTCATCACTTCCGGGAGAAAAACTTGGAGATCGCGTACCCGATGAGAAACGCACCACCGATCGTCGCCACCGGGTGCCGCTTCACGACTTCTTTCCAGTGGGTCATGGGTACGAGCGCCCGCTGAACCACGTTGAGCTTGTTGATCAGTCGCTCTCGGGCGATCGCCAACTGGGCTCGGGCGTCTTCTTCCGGGCTCAGCTTCGTGAGGGCTTGTGGGGGGGCTTTGATGAGCGAACTCATGACCGTTCCTGATTTCGGGGAGGCAGCACCACCGCTCTGGATGTTTCGAGTTCGAGGACGGTGGCGTTCATCATCTTGCGTTTGGAGAGTTGGCTGGCAGCGATCGCAATTCCGATGCCGCTGGCGATGAGGTTGAGCACCCCGACCAACAAGAACGCCCATTCGTCGCCCACCCAGCGCCTCAATACGAGCGCAAGCGCGATGCACACGAAGCCGTAGCCGACGAGGATCAAGGGGGTGAAGACGGCGATCACCCCCACGCGGATGCCGATGAAACGTGCGTCTTCTTTCACTTCCAGGCGCGCCAGGCGCACGTGTTGCGCCACCAGCTCGCTGAAGGCGTCGACCAGCTCTCCAAGGGGATTGACCTGAGCCATGCAGGGCCACCTTACACCTGTGGGCCGGTGCGCATTGGCGATGAAAGACACGACGCGTTCGCGTACTTTCCGCCGCCATGATCCCCATCCTCACGACGCTGTGCGTTCTG
Source organism: Archangium sp. (assembly GCA_043773025.1). GTDB lineage: Bacteria > Myxococcota > Myxococcia > Myxococcales > Myxococcaceae > Archangium_A. Next base: position 9,000 of record JAYVFP010000241.1, on the reverse strand, counting down.
GCTGCCGCCCCCCCCGCTGGGCTCCAGCCAAAGAACCGGCCGTACGACGCGCAGCACTACAAGCTCGAGGTGCGGCAAGGCGAAGGCGGGGTGTTCACCAACACGCTGACCGCCACGCTCAAGGCCACCAAGGCGCTGCCTGAGATCGAGCTCGACGCGTACGATCTCAAGATCCAGTCGGTGAAGGTCGATGGGGAGACCGCTGAATTCAAAGAGACCTCCGCCCCAGAGTCGAAGACCGGCCTGCTCAAGATCAAGCCGAAGAAAGCGGTCACCGCAGGCAAGGACACCGTGGTCGAGATCACCTACCAGGTGACCGCGGGCCTCGCGAACGCGGGGTTCTTCACCGCCACCGAGCCCGACGTGGCCAACGCCCTGCCCGGCTTCTTCACGCACCTCGAGCCGAACTACGCGCAGCGCTTCATGCCGGTCAACGACACCCCGGCCGACAAGGCGACCAGCGAGATCCTGGCGACCGTCGATGGCCGCTACACGGTGGTCTCCAACGGGCGCAAAGAGAAAGACGAGACCTTTTCGGAAGAAGGCAAGAACCTGCGCCGCGTCTGGTGGAAGCAGGAGCAGGCGCACAGCCCGTACCTGATCGCGCTCGCCATCGCGCAGCTCGAGCCGGTGCAGGTCAACGAAGACATTCCCGCGACGCTCTGGGTGTCGCCGGGAACGAAGGATCGCGCCTTCGTGGCGGCCGACGTGCTCAAGGGGCTCTACAACTTCGAGGTCGGCTTCACCGGCACGAAGTACCCGTTCTCGAAGCTCGATGTGGTGGCCGTGCCCCGCTTCTATTGGAGCGGCATGGAGAACACCTCGGTCATCTTCGCGCGCACCTCGGCGCTGCTGGTGGATCACAAGAATGATCAGACCGCGCGCAGCCAGATCGTCGGGCTGCTCGCGCATGAGATGGCGCACCAGTACTTCGGCGACTGGGTGACCTGCGCCTGGTGGGATGAGATCTGGCTCAACGAAGGCTTCGCGACCTGGCTGGGGAACGCGGCGACCGACGACTACAACGACAGCGACGAGGTCGAGATCGCTCGCACCCGCAACCTGGTCACCCGCTACTTCACCGAAGAAGACGGCCCGCGCTCGCATGCGCTGGTGGTCAAGGGCATCCCCGGTGAAGAGGCGTTCGACGCGACCACGTACACCAAGGGCGCCAACGTGCTGCGCATGCTCGAGCTGTGGATCGGCAAGCCCGAGATGAAGAAGGTGATGAAGGCCTACCTCGAGAAGAACGGCGGCAAGACCGTCACCAGCAACGACTTCTTCAAGGCCGTCTTCGAGGTCACCAAAAAAGAGAAAGAGCTCAAGGCCTTCAAAGACTCGTGGCTCAACACCAAAGGGTACCCGGTGATCTCCACCGAGTACTCCTTCGGGGGGGGCAAGCTGAACGTCACCATTCGCCAGCAGAACAACCACGCGGGTGAGAAGGGCTCGTTCGTCTTCAAGCTGCCCATCGTGATCCACCGGGAGACCGAGCCGAAGTACACCAAAGAAGAGGTCATCACCGTCGACAAGCCTGAGGTGAAGGTCAGCATCGACGTGCCGGCCGCGCCTCAGTGGATCAACTGGAACAAAGATTTCGGAGCGCTGGCGAAGTTGAACCCCACCTCGGTCAGCGAGGACATGTGGGTCGACGCGGCTCGGTACGATCCGGACCCCGTGTGGCGGTTGCTGGCGGCGTGGCAGTTGCTGGGCGAGCTGGGCAACCCGAATATGAAGGCGGAGACCAGGCCGACCGACTCCGCGATGGGCGCGATCATGGATGTGCTCAACAAGGATCCGTCGCCGTACGTGCGTGAGGCCGTGCTGCAGCGCCTGGCCAATACGCGGTTCCGCAAGCTGCCCGGTGAGTTCGCGGCGCCCCTGCTGGCGCTGGCCAAGCGGCCTGAAGCGCTCAATGAAGATCCGGCCGGCTACATTCGCGTGCGTCGCGCGGCGATCGAGACGCTCGGCCGGGTGGATGCACCCGAGGGGCACAGGTGGGTGCTCGAGGAGCTCGGCAAGCGCGAGATCGACATCAACTTCATCGCTGGCTACGCGGCGGCGGCGGCTCGCATCGGGTCTTCGGCTTCACTGGGTCAGCTGCGCGCGACGCTGGTGACCCAGAAGGGCCGCGGCGCGGGGTACTACCGCCGCACGGCTGAGGCGCTCTCGCGCAGCAACTCGGTCGAGGTGCTTTCGTTGCTCAAGGAAGTGCTCAAGGGCAACGCCGGCAACAATGAGCTCGCGCGCTCGGCCACGTATGGGTTCCGGCAAAACAAGGAAATGCGCGAGACGCAGGAGTTCGCGACGCTGGTGCGGGATGTGGTGCTCGATGACAAGACGTTCACCGAGGACTTCCGCGGGGAGTTTTTGAGCTACCTCGACGACGTGAAGTACGAGGCGGCCAAGACGGTGCTCACGGAGATCGGTGAGAAGTCGAGCAGCGAGCGCATCAAGGGGGGGGCGCAGCGGGTGATGGCCGCGAACTTCCCGGCGCCGCCGCCTGCGAAGGATCCCAAGAAGGATTCAAAGAAGAAGTAGCGAAAACAGGTCCCCTCTCCCTCTGGGAGACTGGTGAAGTACGCCCTCGACTTCGCTCGCAGGGTTGATCGAAATAAGGAGCGCCCACCGTTCATCCCGCGCGGAGTCGAGGGATTACCTCGCCTTCGGGCGGTAAGTGCCCCCTCGACTGCGCTCGGGGATGCCGGTGATTGGAGTCATTTCTATTTCGGCCAACCCTGTCGGGGAGACCGGTGATGGAACCCTTTTTATAGCAACAGCGCCACCGTTCGCCCCGAGAGCAGTCGAGGGGCCACTTTCATCAGTCTCCTGTCGCAGGGGGAGGAAGACCACGGAGGTCAGGCGTGCTTGAAACCCACGTCGGAAGCCCGCCGTGGACACCCCCGACAAAACACCTCCCGCAACCCTGGGCACGCTGCTCGCCCTCGCCGGCCCCATCATCATCAGCCGGGCAAGCCAGACGGTGGTCGGCCTCTCCGACGCGTTGATGGTCGCGCACCTGGGCGCCGCCGCGCTCGCCGCCACCGCCACCGGCGCGCTCAACGCGTACACCGTGCTCATCCTCCCGATGGGCATCACCTTCATCGTCGCGAGCTTCACCAGCCAACTCGCAGGCAAAGGCGACATCGCAGGCGCCCGCCGCTACGGCTGGTACGGCCTGTTGGTCGCGCTGGGCGCCCTCTTCTTCTCGCTGGCCGCAGTGCCGCTGGTCGACCCGGTGCTCTCATTGCTCTCGTACACCGACGAAGTGCGCTCCTTGATGGGGGCGTACATTCGCATTCGTCTGCTCTCGGTGGGCGCGGCCATCGGCATCGAAGCGTTGGCCAACTACTACGGAGGCCTCGGCCGCACCTGGCCCGGCATGGTGGCGAACCTCTTCGCGATGGTCTTCAACGTGCTCGGCAACTGGCTGCTGATCGACGGTCGCTGGGGCCTGCCCGCGCTCGGCGTCTCAGGCTCGGCCTGGGCGAGCACCATCGCCACCACCATCGGCTTCGTGGGCTTCCTCATCTTCTTCCTCATTGAGGCGAAGCCGGGAGCGCGCGCGAAGGTTCAAGCGGCCGAGTTCTGGCGCATGCTCAAGTTCGGGCTGCCCTCAGGCTTCAACTGGCTCTTCGAGTTCGGCGCCTTCGTCTTCTTCGCCAACGTGGTGGTGGGAGGCCTCGGCACCGCCGCGCTCGCAGCGATGAACTCGGTGATGAGCATCAACTCGGTCAGCTTCATGCCTGCGTTTGGCCTGGCCAGCGCAGGCGCGATCCTGGTGGGGCAGGCCATCGGCGCAGGAAAGAAAGACGAAGTGCCCGGCGTGGTGAAGCTCACCGCGTTCACCGCGCTGGTGTGGCAGTGCAGCATCGGCGTCATCTGCGTGCTGATTCCATCGTTGCTCATGTCGTTCTTCGCCAAGGGCGAGGGCGCCGCCGAGGTGGCCGCCATCGGAGCGCGCATGTTGATGATCTCCGCGGCGTGGCAGGTCTTCGACGCCATCAACATGAGCGTGGCGGAGTCGTTGCGTGGGGCGGGCGACACCTTCTTCCCCATGATGGCGCGCATCGCGATCGCCTGGGTGGTGTTCGTGCCTGGCAGCTACCTCTCGGTGCGCTACCTCGGCTGGGGTGACGTGGGCGCGACGGTGTGGCTGGTGGCGTACCTGGCGCTGCTCTCCGTCACCCTGCTGCTCCGCTTCCGGGCAGGGAGCTGGCGGCGCATCGAGATGGTCGAAGGCGGCGCGCCGCTGCACTGAAAAAGCCGCGGCTGGCTCTGTGCACGATCCATGGTTACATGAAGCGCTCACACCGTTGACCCGGAGATCCCCGCCATGGGCGCCACCACGCTTGAGCTGACTGAAGCCAACTTCGAAGACACCCTGAAGAAGGGTGGGATTCTCTTCATCGATTTCTGGGCTGCCTGGTGTGGCCCCTGCCGCGCCTTCGCGCCGACGTTCGAGGCCGCGGCCGGTAAACACGCCGACATCACCTTCGCCAAGGTCGACACCGAGAAGGAAAAGGGGCTCGCTGCCGCCTTCGAGATTCGCGGCATCCCCACGCTGGCCATCTTTCGCGACGGCATCTTGCTCGGTCAGAACGCGGGCGCGCTGCCCGCCGAAGCCCTCGAGAAGACGATTCAGCAGATCCGCGAAATCGACATGGAGAAGGTGAAGGACGAAGTAGCCGCCGCGCAGGCGAAGCAGGCCAAACAGGGGTAGAGAGTGGGCATGCGTCGTTCACTGATCGCTGCCCTGCTGTGTTGTTCGTCTCTCGCGCTCGCCGACCTCACGCTCGTCAATGAGGCGGTCGCGGGGGGCAAGACCCGCCTCGTCACGCTCTGTGCCAAAGGCAACAAGGCGTTCTTCGAGATGAAAGAAGCCGAGGGCCCCGCGCGCACCATGCTGCGCGATGCCGACGCGAAGAAGCTCTTCATCATCGACCACGATCGCAAGATGGTGATGGTCATCACCGACCAGGACAGCAAGCAGCTCGAGGCGAAGCAGGCCGAGCTCAAGGCGCAGCTCGGAGCCCAGCTCGCCAAGATGCCGCCCGAGCAACGCGCGCGCATGGAGCAGGGCCTGCTCAACCAGGTCGACGGCAAGCCCGTCGTCTTCGCGTACGAGAAGAAGAAGACGCCCGCGCGCAAGGTGAACGGCTTCTCGTGCCAGGACTACGCAATCAAACGTGAAGGCCAGCCCGCGGGCGAAGGCTGCTTCGCCACGTGGAAAGACATCGGCATCACGGCCGACGAGTTCAAGTCGATCATGGTCAAGGTGATGCCCACCACGCCGGGCGGCCCGATGTCGCAGGGCTTCGACTCGGCTGACGGTGCGCCGGGGTTCCCCGTGTTCCGCTCGCACATGAACGCGGATGGTGTGGTGACGGTGGAGACCACGGTGAAGTCGATCTCCCGCGCGGCGATCCCGGCAGAGAAGTTCGAGCTGCCCAAGGACTACGCGCAGAAGACGATGGCCGATGGAATGAACCGCCCGACGAAGTGAACGGGCCATGTCGCTCCCGCTGATCGCTTCGGTGATGTTGGTGGGGCTGTTCTTCGGCTACCGCTTCTACGGCGGCTTCGTGGCGCGGCAGTACGCGCTCGACGATGAAACGGCCACGCCCGCGACGCGCCACTCCGACGGGGTGGACTTCGTGCCCACGCGGCCCTTCTACCTGCTGGGCCAACACTTCTCGGCCATCGCCGCGGCGGGCCCCATCGCCGGGCCCATTCTGGCGGCGCAGCAGTTCGGTTGGTTGCCCGCCCTGGTGTGGATCAGCATCGGCGTCGTCTTCATCGGCGCGGTGCACGACCTCTCGACGCTGGTCGCCTCGGTGCGCCACGACGCGAAGTCGATCGCAGAGGTGGTGAAGCTGCAGTTGGGTCCCCGCGCGGGCACCGCGATGCTCATCTTCATCTGGGTCGCGCTCATCTACGTCATCGTCGCCTTCACCGACGTCACCTCGTCGACGTTCGTGCAAGGCGACCCCGAGCTCGCCGGCCTCACCTTCGACTTTCACCCCGGCGGCGCGGTGGCAGCGGCCTCGATGCTCTACCTGCTGCTCGCGCTGGTGATGGGGCTGGTGGAGAAGTACCTGAAACCGAAGCTCTGGCTGCAGACGCTCATCTTCGTGCCGCTGACGCTGGTGATGGTGTGGCTGGGCACCAAGCTGTCCACCGTGCTGGTGCTGGGGCCCACCACCTGGGGCCTGCTGATTCTGGGCTACTGCTTCATCGCCTCGCTCACGCCGGTGTGGCTGCTGCTGCAACCGCGCGGGTACCTGGGCGGCTTCGTGTTGTACCTGGCCATCGGCGTCGGGGTGGTCGGGATGTTCTTCGGCGGCTTCGAGATTCAGCAGCCGGCGTTCAAGGGCTTCGACGTCGGGGGCGCGACGGGCTCGCTCTTCCCATTCCTGTTCGTGACCATCGCGTGTGGTGCGTGCAGCGGGTTTCACGGGCTCGTCTGCAGCGGCACCACCAGCAAGCAGATCGCGAAGGAGTCGCACTGCCACCCCGTCGGCTACGGCGCGATGTTGATGGAGGGCTTCGTCGCGGTCATCGCGCTGGCCACGGTGATGATCATCAGCAACGCCGAGATGGCGGGCAAAGGCGCGGGCACCATCTACGGCATCGGCCTGGGCCGGTTCTTCGCGGTGGTGCTGGGGCAGAAGCACCTCGCGTTCGCCATCACCTTCGGCGCGATGGCGTTCAGCACGTTCGTCTTCGATACGCTCGACGTGTCCACCCGGTTGGGCCGGTACATCCTGCAGGAGTTGTTCGGCTGGACGAGCAAGGTCGGCGGCTACGTGGCGACGGCCATCACGGTGGGCACGCCGATGCTGTTCCTGCTCATCGCGCCGCCGGGAAGCTGGAGGAGCTTCTGGACCTTGTTCGGCACCAGCAACCAGCTGCTCGCGGCGCTCTCCTTGATGGGGGTGACGGTGTGGTTGCAGCGGCTGGGCAAGAAGTATTGGTACACGCTGGCGCCGACGGTGTTCGTCTCGGTGGTGACGCTGACCTCGTTGGTGTTGCAGCTCAAGGAAGCGCTCTCGCCCACGGCCACGCGCATGACGCAGGTGAACGGAGTGGTGGCGTTGGTGTTGATGCTGCTCGCGGGCAACCTGCTCTTCCTTGGTGCGCGGGCGTTGCTCCGGCGCGCGCCGGTCGTACCGGTCATTGTGTAAGGCGGCCGATCGATATTGTTTGCGCACTCGGTGTCCGGTCATCCCGAGAGGGTTGCCGGAAATAGGAATCGGTTTCCACCACCGGTCTCCCCGAGCCCAGTCGAGGGGGCACTTGCCGAGCGGGCAAGTGTCTCCGGAGAGCGTTTGAAGAAGCTCTGTTCAAGGACGAGCGCCAATCATCCCGGCCCCGTTCAACCCTGCGAGCAGAGTCGAAGTTCGCGCCCCCTCAGAGTTCCAGGGCGCGGTCGTCGGCCAGGTCAACCCGCGCCGCGGAATGATCCTCGAGACGGGCACGGCCGAGGGCCACGTCACGGTCGTTTTTCGCCGAGGTCCCGCTCAACACGATGTTCGGCTACTCGACCGATCTCGGCTCGGCCACCCAGGGCAAGGCAGAGTTCTCCATGGAGTTCGCCAAGTACGCGGCGGTGCCCAGGGGCGAGCAGGAGACGATGATGAAGCGATGATCGCGTGGCAGGCCGGCGTGTACTGGTCCTTCGCCGACGCCATCATCTGCTGGTGGCGCTCGGTGCGCTCCTTGATCCGCACCGTCCCGAGCCTGACGTATGGCGGGGGATCACTTCCCACAGCAGCACCCGGCCGACGGTGGTGTCGTAGAACTTCCCGTCGATCCGGCGCGACGCGGTTCGCCGGACGGATACGGCTTACCGCAACGACCGCCCTCACATGCGAGCCCAGTGACGCAGCCCAACCGGACGCACGACTCTCCCGCCTAGGGAGGGCTGGGTATTGCTTCATGTAACTCTTCGTAATACCATCCAGTCATGTCGAACGTCACCGTCACAGTGAAGATGCCGCAGGAGTTGGCGGCGCGGGCGAGAGAAGAAGCGCGCGCCAGAGGCACGACCGTCTCTGACTTCGTGCGCCTGGCCGTGGCGGGTTCACTCAAGAAGGCACGGGTTCGCACGAGAACGGTTGGGGATCTCGCCGGGAACGTCTTTGGGAGCGTGACCAGCGGAGTTCCGGATCTCGGTTCCAACAAGGCACACCTGCGGGGCTTCGGAGCCAGGTGACGTTCATCGTCGACACGGGCCCACTGGTCGCCGCGCTCGACACCTCGGAGGCGCACTACCCGTGGGCCGCCGCGACTCTGCGCGCCCTCCCCGCGCCCCTGGGCACCTGCGAGGCTGTCATTGCGGAGGCGGTCTACCTCCTCCGATCCCGTCGCCAGCCCGTAGAGGGGCTCTTCGAGTTGCTCGCCACCGGCGCGCTTCGCGTCGACTTCAATCTGCAGGCCGAGCACGAAGCGGTCAGCGGCTTGATGCGCCGATATGCCCCGCGAATGGACCTTGCCGATGGATGCATCGTGCGGATGAGTGAGCTTCAGTCGAATGCGAAGGTCGTGACACTCGATTCTGATTTCCTGTTCTACCGGCGCCACCGGAGAAGGCTCATTCCGGTGATCATGCCCGACCGTCAATGAAACCCCGGCTCCGCGGTCGACGGCGGCACGATCACCACCACCTGATGCCGCCCCCTGCCAGATAGCGCGCCGCCCCATTGAAGGTGAGCACCTCGGGGTCCTCCACCGTTCGCACATGGCCCGCGATGCCGTAGAGCCGCCGCGCGGTCTTCACCCCGACCTGGCTCCACGCCATTCCCTTCCCTGTCCCACGTCTTCCTCGGCCGTCTTCTGCGCTGCACCCGCGCTCTGCTTGCGCTCGGCGCTCCCCTTGGGCCTTGCTGCCTCACACTGCTCGCCGTGCCCGCCTTCGCGGGTGCGGAGCTCGGTAAGCCCGCTCCTGACTTCACGCTCAAAGACGTCGACGGCAAAGACGTCTCGCTCGCCTCGTTC
>JAYVFP010000240.1:0-10083 GCA_043773025.1 Archangium sp. | reverse complement strand
CTGCGAGCGGAGTCGAGGCACCTATTTCACCGCCCTCTCTGGGAAAGGGAGCACGAAGAGAGACGGTGCGTGATGCGAGCACAAGCGCCTACAGTCTCCCACTCATCTTCAGAAAAGAGCAGGTGTGCACTCGACGCCGTCGTAGGTGCCCCCAGTATGGTTCGTGCGCTTTCCGCACACCCTGCGCGAGGCACTCCTGGGAGGGAGCACCGATGAAGAAAATCCTGATCGCCGCACTCGCGCTATCGACGACCGCCTGCAGCTCGATGGTGAACCCGATCGAAATCGAACAGCCCGGTTACCAGCTCTCGCCCGTGCAGCTCGCGCCCGGCTTCGAGCGCTGCTCCACCATCGAGCCGAGTGACGCCGACAAGGGCCGCATCGAGACTGAGATCGAAAACCACCTTCAGGGCACCACCCTGGGCGTGTCGCGCCAGGCGCTCACCGGCGGCACGATCAACGTCTACTTCCATGTGATCAACGGCGGCACCGGCATCAGCAACGGCGACATCAGCGCGCAGATGATCAGCTCGCAGCTCTCCGTGCTCAACGCGGCGTTCGCCTCGACCGGCTGGAACTTCAACCTCATTTCCACCGACCGCACCACCAACGTGGACTGGTACTCGAACTGCTACGGCGCCGCGGAAGGCGCGATGAAGGCGGCGCTGCACCAGGGCACGGCCGACGACCTCAACATCTACACCTGCAACCCGTCGGGCGGCATTCTTGGCTACGCCACGTTCCCCTCGAACTACGCGCGTTCGCCCAGTCTCGACGGCGTGGTGTTGCTGTACTCGTCGCTGCCCGGCGGCAACGCGGCGCCCTACAACCTGGGCGACACGGGCACGCACGAAGTCGGCCACTGGATGGGCCTGTACCACACGTTCCAGGGCGGCTGCGCGCGCCAGGCCTCGGGTGGCGACGTGGTCGATGACACCCCGGCAGAGAAGTCGGCGGCCTTCGGTTGCCCCGCGAACCGCGACACGTGCACGGGCACCAAGTTCCCCGGCGTCGACCCCATCACCAACTTCATGGATTACACCGACGACTCCTGCATGGATCGCTTCTCGGTCGGCCAGGACACGCGCATGGATGCGCAGTTCACGACGTACCGCTTCAATAACTGAGCTGATCAGTCGTTGATTGAACCTCGAGGGCCGCGTGCGCACGTGCGACGCGGCCCTCTTCGTTTGCGGGCCTGGGATGAAGACAAAGGCGAAGTGATGGAGTGGCAGTTCGACTGCGCTCGATGCGAACGGTGACCTGATACGGTCCCGCGCCCATGGCCATCATCATCCCGAAGAACGAGCTCAACGAGTTCTCGCTGCCCCGCATCTGTGTCGCCACCGGTCAGCCTGGGCAGGTCACGTTTCAGAAGGTGCAGTTCCAGTACATCCCCAAGTGGATCGCCGTCTTCGCGATCGCGCCGGTGCTGTATTTGATCTTCTTCATGATCTTGCGAAGGAGCGCGACGGGCACCTTGCCCTTCAGCGAAGAGGGCTGGAACGAGGTGAAGGCCGCGCGCCGCAACGTGGCGTTGGCGGTGGTGGGGTTGATCGTCGCCTGCTTCGCGGGCGGTGCCGCCGCAGCCAACCTGCGTGACGTGGGACCGCTGCTGATGCTCATCCTCATCGTGGGGGGCGTCATCGCGATCGTCGTGACCTCTCTTCGCGTGAGGAAGGTCTACCCGTTCGTGACGCTCATCGACGAGGCCGCGGTGACGTTGACGCTGCCGTCACCCGAGGCAGAGCGGCTCATTCAGGCGCACCTGGGCGCGGGTGGACGCGCGCGCGTATGAGCATCGCCGTACCCGTCGCAGGGGAATGCGCCGCGCACGGCGGGGTGAAGGCCGATTGGGCGTGCCAGCGCTGCGGCAGCTTCGTGTGCAAGGAGTGCGAGCGCCGCACCCGCCCTGACGCGCCGCCGCTGTGCCCGAAGTGCTGGGCGCTGCGGGATCAGGTGGTGCAGGTGAGCTCGGCGGAGGACTCCAGCCGGATGCAGAAGGCGGGGCTCGCGCTGGGCATCTTCGCGCTCAACCCGTTGGTGATGATCTTCAGCTTCGTGGTGAACATCCGCGAGCTCAAGTCGGGCCGCGGTGGCGCGCGGCGGTGGATGAACCAGGTGGGCATGGGGCTGACCGTGCTGTTCCTGCTCTTCTACGTGGCGCTTATTCTCTTCGCGGCGAGCCGCTGACGTCAGCGTTGGGCGGGTGGCGCGTCGGGGCTGATGTCTGCTCAGCGCACGAAGTGGTAGCCGAAGGGCACTTCGAGCTCGAAGGGGCTGGTCACGGTGACATCTGGCACCGCGGCTGTGACAACTCAGTGTCAGGGTTGATCGCGCGAGCGTCGAGCCGCCATGCTTCTGGCCATGCTCAAGCTCCTCCTGCTGGTCGCCGCGATGCCGCTGGTGTTGGTGGGCTCCGTTCGCCTCGGGGTCTGGCTGATCCGGTATGCGCGCGCACACCGGGGTGAGGTCATCGCCTCGCTCCTTGCCGAAGACTTCAGGGGCCGGTTCGGGGATGTGCTGGACACCTGGGTGGATGAGCCGGTCTCCGGGACCTGTGCATCGTCGCAGAGCGATCACCACGTGCCTTCAGGAGAGCACCACGCCTCGGGCGATCACTCACACGGTCATTGAGAGGTTTTCTGGGGGATCATGCTTCGAGCAACCCGGTCAGCTCGAGCGCCTTCACCAACGCCACTTCGGGTTTCTCGAGCAGGAAACCCACGTGCAAGGTGCCGACCGCGTTCCTGCAACCGCAGTCGGCCACGATGAACGGCTCGGCCATCCCCAACCCCATGGAGGCAGGGCTCGAACTCTGCGCGCGCTCTTCAGTCTGGTAGACTGGGGTATGACTTTCGCGGAAGAGGCCGCCTCTCGCGCTGCGGCCCGAGCGTCCTGGCCGGGCCTGAAGACGACCCTCGCAGAGGCACCAGGCGCTGACGATCTGAGCGCCAGCACCACTGCCGAACAGCGCCTCGCCATGATGTGGGAGCTGACCCTGGGCGCGTGGGCACTCACCGGTCTTCCCCTCCCCGACTACACTCGGGCGTCGATGCCGGGCCGGCTGGTCCGCCCTGGCGAACGATGAGCGTCGAGGCCGGGCTCAACCCAGACTTCGTCGATTTGCTCGAAGCCTTCGCGCAGGCGCATGTGGAGTTCATGGTGGTCGGCGCCCATGCCCTCGCCGCGCACGGCGTCGTCCGAGCCACCGGTGACCTCGACGTCTGGGTACGCCCCTCGGCGGAGAACGCCGGGCGCGTGGTCTCGGGCCTGACGGCCTTCGGCGCCCCGCTCGCCCAACACGGCGTGAGCGAGGCTGACTTCGCGAAGCCGGGCACGGTGTACCAGATGGGCCTCCCACCTCGCCGGATCGACGTGCTCACGCAGATCAGCGGAGTCGGGTTTGCGGAGGCCTGGGCCGATCGCACCTTCGTCGCAATACGGGGGACGCCGACGGCCTTCCTCGGTCGCGAGGCGCTGCTGCGCAACAAGCGCGCTGCCGCACGCCCGAAGGACCTGGTCGACGTCGACTTGTTGGAGCGGCAGCACCCTGGCGCGGACTAGCGCTTCGGCTTTCGTCGTCAGGGCCACTCAACGAGGAGGGTGCAGTTCCTCATCGTCTCGCGCGACTTGCTTACTTCTTCGCGAGGTCGCAGGCCTTCTGGTTGCCGAGGTCGCAGGCCTTGCTGAAGAACGTGCTCGCCTTCTTCTTGTTGGCAGCCATGCCTTCGCCGTTCTGGAACATCACCGCGAGGTCGTAGCAACTGCCGGCGTGCTCCGCGGTGCAGCCTTCTTCGAAGAGCTTCCGGGCCTTCGTCAGGTCCTTCGCGACGCCGTCACCCTCGAGGTAGCGCAGGCCGAGATTCTTGCAGCCCGTCCAGTTCTTCGCGTCGCACGCCTTGGTGAAGAGCGTGACGGCCTTCTTCGCGTCTTTGCCGACGCCTTCGCCGCTGAGGTACATCACGCCCTGGTTCGTGCAACCGCGCGCGAAGTTGCCGGTGCACGACTTGCCGTAGAACTCCTCGGCTTTCAGCTTGTCGACGTCGATGCCCAGGCCGTCGTCGTAGACCCAACCGAGATCGTCGCACGCTTCGGCGCTGCCGTGTTTGCAGCCCTTCTCCAGCAGCGGCCTGGCCAGCGCGTACTCCTCGGAGTCGATGCGCGCCCGCCCGGCCAGCGCACAGGCGGTGGCGTTGCCGTTCTTGCACTTCGTCTCGTCGGGGGTCGCAGCGAGCGCAGCCACCGGGGTGCACAGCGACAGCAGAAAGAGAAAACGGGTGCGGTTGATCATGGGTGGCACAGCATAGGCAGCGTCCTTTGAGAATTTCCGCCTCGAAGTGACCGCGCAGCAGCAGAGCCCTGCACAGGTCTGGGGCCCCGGCCTTCTACGCAGACGTCAACGCCGCCGGCAAAGTGCCGAGCGTTCCGCAGGGCTGACCTGCATGCCGGTTGACGGGGAGCACAGCTTTCTCACATGGTCCGCTCCTCATGCGTCTCCTCGTGCTCGGGCTCCTGACCTGTCTGTCTGCATGTGACTGCACCAACTCCATCACGGTGCGAAATCGTGATGGGGGCGTGGATGCCGGCTCGACCGGGGGCGGTGGTGGCGCGCTGGGTGGAGGCGCAGGTGGCGGCGCGATGGGCGGAGGAACCGGTGGTGGCGGGTCGACCTGCGTCGACGGTGATGCCTGTGGCGATGGCGGCGTGTGCGCGGGTGGCAGTTGCTGCGCGGGCGACTCGGCCTGCGGTTCCGCGTGTTGTGGTTCGAGCGAAATCTGCAGCTTTCAGCGCTGCGTGATGCCCGGAGCCAACTGCCGCGACACCAGCGACTGCACCGGCACTGACTTCTGCGATCTCTCCCGCGCCATTCCAGGTCAGCTCGACGCGGGCGTTTGCATCGTCGCGCCCACCGCGGGCCAGTGCGTCTCCGAGCCGCCGGTGTGTGCTCCTGATGCAGGCGCCGCCGCGGGCCGCAGCTGCGTCGAGTCGTGCCGCTTCACCCGCAGCTCAGGTCAGTTCCGCCCAGTGGTGAAGTACGCGTGGGGCAACCCCGCGGCGCCGTACACCTCGGATGTGATGATGGCGCCCATCGTCTCGCAGCTCGACGACGACGACTGCGACGGCCGCATCACCGCGCAAGACCGGCCCGACCTCGTGGTCGTCACCTTCGAATCGGGCGCGTACAACGACCTCGGCACCACCCGGGCGCTCGCGGTCAAAGACGGTCAGCTGCGGGAAAAGTGGGCGCGCGCCGGCATCATCAACGCCGCGAGCCAACTCGCGTCGGGAAACATCGACGGGCGGCCGGGCAATGAAGTGGTGGGCTGCGGCGCGACGGGGCCCTACGCGCTCAACGGTGCTGACGGCACGACGTTGTGGGTGGCCACCGCCAACCTCTGCCGGTCCATCTCGTTGGCGGATCTCGAAGGTGACGGGAACGTCGAGGTGGTGACCGGCAGCCAGGTGCTCGATGGCCGGACCGGCGCGGTGCTTCGCACGTTGCCTTTCACGGGCGACAACACGGTGGCCGACGTCGACGGTGACGGCACGCAAGACGTGGTGTGGGCCGCGGGTGTTTCACGGGCGAACGGTACGGTGCTCGCGCAGGTGAGCGGGCCGTCGGGCTGGGTGGCCATCGGGGATCTCAACGTCGACGGCAGGCCGGAAATCATCTCGGTCAACTCGTCCACGCACACGCTCTCGTTGTGGAGCTACGACCCTGCGCAGCCGATGAACGGCCCGCTCATCCGCAGCGGCCTCGACATCAACCAGACGCTGTCTCAATCACTGTGCCCCCCGGGCAGCGCGGGCAACGTCGGCGGGGGGGGGCCTCCCACCATCGGTGACTTCAACCTCGATGGTTTCCCCGACGTCGCGTTGGCAGGCGGCGTGGGGTACGCGGTGTTCGACGGCAAGAAGCTGATGGACGGAACGCCGGCTGATCAGACGCTGTTGTGGATCCGCCAGACGCAAGACTGCAGCTCGGCTGCCACCGGCAGCACCCTCTTCGACTTCGACGGAGATGGCCGCGTCGAGGCGGTCTACGCAGACGAGGTGAACCTGCACGTCTACGACTCCGCCACCGGCGCGGAGCGGTTCACCACCTGCAACACCTCGGGCACGCTCATCGAGTACCCGCTGGTCGCCGACGTCGACAACGACGGGCAGGCCGACCTCATCGTGGTCTCGAACGCGTATGCGTTTGCCTGCGTGGGAGACCCCTCGACGCGGCACTCCGGCGTGCGGGTGTTCTCCAGCATGGACAACGACTGGGTGGTGACGCGCAGGGTGTGGAACCAGCACGCGTATTCAGTCACCAACATCGAAGAAGACGGCCACATCCCGCGCAGCCCCACGCGCAACTGGGTCACGCCGGGGCTCAACAATTTCCGGCAGAACAAGCAGCCCGGTCTCGAGTTCGCCGCGGCCGACGCGGTGGTGTCGGTGACCGGCTCGTGTGAGCCGAGCGGCGTCACGTTCCAGGTGGTGGTCAGCAACGTCGGCGAGGCCTCGTTGCCCGCGGGCGTGCGGGTGGAGCTTGCGGTGGACCCTTCGGGGGCCAACACCGTGCTCACCACGTTCTTGACCTCACGAACGCTGGGGCCCACTCAGGCGCAGCGCTTCGTGTTCACCACGACCGAGAACGTGGCCAACAGGCCGGTGCTCGCTCGCATCATCGCGACGGGGTTGCGGCAGTGTCGGACGGACAACGACACGTCGGACCCGCCCACGGTGGGCTGCATCAACTGATCAAGATTCAGGTTCGGTGTAGAAGATTGAGTGCTCAGACGCCTGCCGGTCATCCTCGCGTTGACGTCGTTGGCCTGCGGAAAGATCGCCGGCCAGGGCGGCGACGAAGTTCCCGATGCCGCGATGTTGATTACCGCGTGTGTCTCGGGCGCTGAATGCGCGCTCGGCGAACACTGCGAGCAGGGCACATGCATCGAAGGCACCGAGCTGATGGATGCGGGCTTCGTCTGCACGATGGACTCCGACTGTCCGCCGCCGCAGCGGTGTCTGCGCAGCAAGGGCGAGTGTGTGGCGCCGATGGCTCCACCCGACGCGGGGAGCAGCGACGCGGGCTCCGCGCCCGAGTGTGTTCCCAACGAAGAAGTGACCTGCGGTGTCTCGAAGCTCGGTGAGTGCCGCCTCGGTGTTTCGCGCTGCGAAGCCGACGCTGCCGGTGTTTTCGCGTTCTCCGCCTGCAGTGGCGCGGTCACGCCCGCCGTCGAAGTCTGTGACGGTCTCGACAACGACTGCGATGGCGTCGCTGATGAGGCGTTGCCCGACGTGAGCTGCGGCGCGGGCGCGTGTGCTCGCACCGTGTCTTCTTGCCAGGAGGGCGTCTTTGTCACGTGCGCTCCCGGCATGCCGGTCGCCGAGCTCTGCAATGGCCTCGATGACGACTGCGACGGCACCACGGATGAAGATCAGCTCCAACTGACTTGCGGGCAGGGCGCGTGCACGCGGAGCCTCAACTCTTGCGCGACCGGCATGTCGCAGATGTGCGTGCCCGGGCCTGCCGCGGTCGAGCAGTGCAACAGCGTCGATGACGACTGCAACGGCACCGTCGATGACGGCTTGCCGACCCTCAACTGCGGCGTGGGTGCGTGTGCCCGGTCGATCGCCTCGTGCCTCAACGGCGCACCTCAGACCTGCACCGCCGGCTCGCCCGGCACCGAGGTCTGCGACGGCTTCGACAACGACTGCAACGGTCAGGTCGACGAAAACTTCGGCACCCTTAGCTGCGGCATGGGCACCTGCGCGCGCTCGGTCACCGCGTGCGTGAACGGCATGACGCAGGTGTGCACCGCGGGAACTCCGAGCGCGGAGCTCTGCGACGGCCTCGACAACGACTGCAACGGCGGCACGGACGAGGGCCTGGGCTTGAGCTCCTGCGGCGTGGGCGCCTGCGCACGCACCTCACCTGTCTGCGACCAGGGTCAGCCCCGCACCTGCGTGGCGGGTACGCCCGTCACCGAGGTCTGCGACGCGGTCGACAACGACTGCGACGGGCAGATCGACGAAGGCTTGATGGACGCGAGCTGTGGCCTCGGCGTCTGCGCGCGCACGGTCGCTGCCTGCAACGCGGGCGTGCCGCAGAGCTGTGTACAGGGTACGCCCCGCACCGAGACCTGTGACGGCGTCGACGACGACTGCGACGGTCAGGTCGACGAAGGCTGCAGCTGCCTCAACGGCGCCACGCGCAGCTGTTACCTCGGCCCGAATGGAACGCAGAACGTCGGCGTGTGCAGGGGCGGCACACAGCTGTGCACCACCGGCGCCTGGGGCGCGTGCAACGGCCAGGTCGTGCCTGCGACCGAGAGCTGCAACGGCCTCGATGACGACTGCGACAACGGAATCGACGAGAGCCTCGGCACCTTGAGCTGCGGCACGGGAGCGTGCGCTCGTTCGACGCCCGCCTGCTTCGGCGGCACGAGCCAGACCTGCACCGGGGGCACGCCCAGCAGTGAAGTCTGCAATGGCGTCGACGACGACTGTGATGGTCAGACCGATGAGATGCTCGGGTCGATTGCCTGCGGCACCGGCGCCTGCGCCCGCAGCGTGACCGCGTGTGTGAGTGGCGTGCCCCAGACCTGCGTCGAGGGCACGCCTTCCACCGAGGTCTGCGATGGCGCCGACAACGATTGCGACGGCTCGACGGATGAAATGCTCGCGCCGCTCTCGTGCGGTCAGGGCGTGTGCGCCCGCGCCGTGGCCGCGTGCGTGAACGGCACCGCGCAGAGCTGCGTGCCCGGGACTGGTTCCGCCGAGCAGTGCAACGGGCTCGACGATGACTGCGATGGCACGCCCGACGACGGCTTCGGGATAATCAGCTGCGGTCAGGGCCCGTGTCTGCGCACCGCGCAGGCGTGCGTCTCGGGCACCCCGGGGACGTGCACGCCCGGCATGGCCACCGCCGAGAGCTGCAACAACGTCGACGACGACTGCGATGGCACCGTGGATGACGGCACCTGCGCGCCGGGCACCACCTGCCCTGGCAACCGGCAGGTCACGCCGAACACCACCGTCACGCTCAACACCAACGCGACCTCACCCGTGGGGCGCCCCCTCACCTGTGCGTGGAGCGTGGTGAGCCGGCCGGCCACCTCGAGCGGCACGTTCTCCGCGCAGACCAACTGCACGGCTTCGAACTACAGGGCCGACGTGGTGGGCCTGCACGTGCTGCGCTTCACGGTGACCGACTCGATGGGGCTCACCTCGAGCTGCAACACCACCGTCGAGGTGTTGCCGACCGGAGACCTCTGGGTCGAGCTGACGTGGAACGTGAGCAACGACATGGATCTCCACCTGTTGCACCCGAACGCGGGCAACCAACGCAACGCCGGCTCGTGGAACCACCCCACCTGGGACTGCAACTACCTCAACCGGACACCGTCGTGGGATCTCGCCGGCGTGGCGGATGATCCGTCACTGGATCGCGACGTGGTGAGCGGCACCGGCCCCGAGAACACCCGGATCAACGTGGCCAGCACCTCGCATGTGTATTGGGTGGGGGTGCACATGTACTCGTGGGCCGCCAGCCCGGCGCCCGTGGTGGCCACCGTGCGCATCTATTGTGCGGGGCAGCTGCGCCAGACCATCAGCAGGTCGTTCAGCACCCCGAAGGACATGTGGGTCGTCGGCAGCGTCAACTTCGCCACCCCCGGTACCCTGGGCTGCGTGTTCACCGCGGAGAACCGGGTCGTCAGCGTGCCCTGACCGTTCTTCCCGTGAGGGTTGGCGGAAATAGAAATGACTCCAATCACCGTTCGCCCCGAGAGGGGTGGCGGAAATAGGAATCGGGTTCCATCACCGGTCTCCCCGAGCGCAGTCGAGGGGGCACTTACCGCCCGAAGGCGAGGTACTCCCTCGACTCCGCTCGGGATGAACGGTGAGCGCTCCTTATTTCGATCAACCCTGCGAGCGCAGTCGAGGGGGCACATGGTGCGCGAAGCAGAGGTACTCCCTCGACTCCGCTCGGGATGAACGGTGAGCGCTCCCTATTTCGATCAACCCTGCGAGCGCTCTTTATTTCAAAAAAACCTGCGAACGCAGTCGAGGGATTCCCTTTGCTCG
>JAYVFP010000239.1:0-32444 GCA_043773025.1 Archangium sp. | reverse complement strand
CTCGCCTTCGGGCGGTAAGTGCCCCCTCGACTGCGCTCGGGGAGACCGGTGATTGGAGTCATTTCTATTTCGGCCAACCCTGTCGATGCGAACGGTGGTCACTTCAGCGTCTTGACCTTCTCCGCGATCAGCTCGAACGATTCGTCATCGACGAGGCTGCCCGGCGTCACCAACGTCTGCAAAGGAGAGACTCCGAGCTTCGCGGCCAGCACGAGCTCTTCGTCGCTCAGCTCCAACGTCTTGACGACCTCCTGTTTGCCGACCGACAGACCCGCCCCGCGGGCAAACGCCTTCACCACCAGCTCGCTGCAGTAGAGCCGCTCGTCATCCCAGCGGTAGCGAGCGTCGTATGGTTTGCCCAGCTCCTTCTTTGCCGCGGCAACCACGCGTCGGCGAGCGGCCTCATCGAGCCCCTTCGGCCGCAGTACGGTCACAAAACCACCCTCCCCTCGCCCCGCCCATTTCGCCAGAGGTGTGCGCGAGACCGGCTGCACCGCCTCGAGGACGAACACGCCGTCCTGAGAGACCTCGACGACCCCCACATGCGAATACGGCGAGCGGCTCGCCTTGCGAATCAGGGCAGAACGCTCGGAGGTCGACGCCTGCAACACCACGTCACCACTCTGCAAGGAGACGGTTTGCGTGCTTTCGCCCACACCAATGAGGGCGCTCAGACACATCCAACGGAACAAAATCCCCATGCCCTCCGTCGGAGCAATGTCCGTGCCCTTCACCCTGGATTAGACTCATGAACGTGTTCCGGTTCCTTCTGATTTCGCTTTTCGTCTTCCTGCCCTGCGCTGCCTTCGCCGAGGGCGACTGCGAAGACACGTTCTTCGAGTGCAAGGACGACTGCCTCATCGAGTTCGGCGGCTCGACGCGGGTCGAGGTGAAGAAGAAATACGACAAGTGCATGAGGAAGTGCACCAAGACGGCCGGCCGTTGCGGCGAGCGCGTGATGGAGACCAAAGCCAGTGGGCTCGACGAAGGTGCGCTCGATGGAACGCCCGCAAGCGATGAAGAACGCACCGGCAGCAACCCGAAAAAGAAGAAGGTCGCCTCCGACGACAGCGCTGACGACGAGCCGGTGAAGAAGAAGGAAGCGCTCGACGACGCAGAGGTGCCGAAGTCCAATCGCACCACGCTCAAGACTGACGAAGCGCCCGCTCCCAGGAAGAAGGAGCCATCGCCGAAGGAAGAGCGTGCGGAGTCTCCCAAGAAGGAAGTCATCGAGATGAAGATGACGCCCCGCAAGGACGAGGAAGACCTGCGCGATGACAAGCGCGCGAGCGCCCCAGTGGAAGCAGAGGTGAAGAAGAAGAAGGTCGAGTCGCTTCCCCCCAAGCGGAAGGAAGAGGACCACGACGACCTTCGAAACTACTGAAGGTCAGAGCCCAGGCGCCCTTCGCGGCGTTGCCAACGTCGGCGGGCTGCTCACGCGGCCTGGCCCTCGCTGAGGCGAACCCCACCGAGCACCAGCACGCTGCCGATCGCCAGTTCCCAGCCCAGCGGCTCGCCGATGAACGCCCACGCGGCGAAGGCGGTGGCGATCGGCTGCAGGTTGGAAAAGACCGCCACGCGCGAAGCGTCGACGCGGGCCAACGCGTAGTTCCACAAGGCGTAGGCGAGGCTCGAGGTCAGCAGCACCAGGTAGGCAAGGCACCACCAGCCTTCGGGCTCAACGGCGGCCAGCGCCTCGCGCGTCACCACGAAGGGCGCGACAGGAATCAGCCACAGCGCACCGGCGATGAGGCTCCACGCCGCGGTGCGTACCCCCCCGTGTTCGGCGGCGAAGGGCCGGCTCTGGGTGGTCCACACCACCCAGGTGACGACGGCGCCCATGATGAAGATGTCACCGACGAGCGGGCCCACTGCCTCTGCGAGCCCACCACCCAGCAGGAGCACCATCACGCCGACGCACGCCAGGGTGATGCCCAGGAAGCGTCGCCGTTTCGCTCGCTCGCGCCCGAGCATGACGGCGAGCAGGTACACGCCGATGGGCGTCAAGGCGTAGAGCAACCCGCCGTGCGTCGCCTTCGAGCGGACCAGGCCGTACATGAAGAGCGCCTGGTTCACCGGGCCTGCGAGCAGGCCGAACATCAACAACCAGCCCCAGCTCTGGCGCGGCGGAAGTTTCGGGCCTGGCGTCACGAGGAGAACGACGGTGAAGACGACGGCCGACAACAGCAGTCGCAAGGTGACCAGCAGCTCGGGCGCGATGAAGAGCGTTGCCTGTTTGGCGGCGAGGTGCGTGCCTGCGCTGATGACGAGCTGTACGACAATGGCGAGCAGCACGGCTCGCGGGAGTGGTGTTTGGGGGGAACTCACGGCCGCGGCGTTCCTAGCAGCCAGGGCTTTCAGATCAGATGACCCGAGCGGGTGATGAGCCGCCATTCGAGCGGTGCGATTGCGACGCACACATCAGCCGAGTCTCTTCAGCGCCCAACGAGCGGCCTCGGCGACGCGGTCGGAGGGATCGTGCAGGAGCTTCTCGAGCACTTGCCGCGCGCCGTGATCAGCCGAGGCTCCCAACGCGAAGGCGGCGTTGCGCCGAAGCCCGTCGTACCCCGCGCGAGAGAGGGGCGTTCCGGGAACCCACGCATCGAACTCAGCGCGCGTCATGGCCGCCAACGTACGCACCGACTGGGCGGCGAGCGAACGCGGCTCGAAGCGTGTGCCCGCCTTGACCGGCGTCATGTTGAGCGGACAGACGTCCTGGCAGATGTCGCAGCCGAAGACGGTCTCCTGAAAAGCGGGCCGCACGACCTCGGGCACGAGCTCGTCGTTCTCGATGGTCTGGTAAGAGAGGCACAACCCCGCGTCGACCACGCGGTCGGCCACGATCGCGCTGGTGGGGCACGCGTCGATGCAGATGCGGCAACGGCCACAGGGATCTTCGTCGAGTGTCTGCGCGTAGTGATCGACCGGCGCGTCGAGGACCATCGCGGAAAGCACCACCCACGAGCCGAACTCGTGCGTGGTGAAGCAGCCGTTCTTCGTGACCGTGCCCAGACCCGCGCGCACGGCCCACACCTTCTCCATCACCGGGCTCGCGTCGACTGAGCCGTAGTCATTGACCCCGGGAAACTCGGCGCGAAGGGACCGGCGCAGCGACCGCATTCGATCGCGCATGGTCGCGTGGTAATCGCGGCCACGCGCATACCGAGCCACGGGCGACGGCTCATCGGAGTGCCAGTAGTTGCAAGCGAGCGCGATGACCGTGCGCGCGCCCGGCAGCAGCTTCGTCACGTCGAGCCGCTCGTCGACCCGCTGCGCCATCCAATCGAGGTCGGCGTGGTGACCTGCGGCCAGCCAGTCGAGCAACGACTCGCGAGGAATGGGCGCAGCCTTCGCAAAGCCCACCAGCTCGAAGCCCGCGCTCTTTGCCAGAGCAGAGAGCCGCGCAGCCGGGAGCGTCACGCGTTCTTCGGGGCCACCCACGGCACGTCCTTCACGCCGGCCTGGAAGTTCGCGTAGCGGGCCATGGCGAAGAGCAGATCTGACAGCCGATTGAGGAACACCACCACCTGGCCATCGACCACGCCCTGCCTGAAGAGCGGCACCACGTGACGCTCGGCGCGCCGGCAGACGGTGCGCGCGAGGTGCAGCGACGAAGCCGACCTGGTGCCGCCGGGAAGAATGAAGGCGGTCAACGGCGCGAGCTCGAGATCGTACGAGTCGATCGCCTGCTCCATCGCGGTGACCCACGACGCCTGCACGCGGGGAATGTGCGCAGCCGCCTTGCTGTCGTGAGGCGTCGCGAGGATGGAGCCGATGGTGAACAACTGGTCTTGCAGCGCCTGCGCGAGCGGGTCGAGGTTGCCCAGACCCTCGGCACGCGCGAGCCCGAGCACCGAGTTGAGCTCGTCGACCTGCCCGTAGGCCTCGACGCGCGGGTCGTCTTTCCCGACGCGGCCTCCACCAAAGAGTCCCGTGTCTCCCGCATCACCTGTCTTCGTGTAGATCTTCATGGTCTCTCGTTTTCGGTGCAAGTCGACGAAGATGACGCCCGGGGTGGTGCCCGGCTCGCGTTTCACTTCGGTCCATTCTTTTGAACTGATTTCAGGAAAAAAGGTATCAGCCTCGACGTCGCGATCGAGCTGCGTGAGGAAGAGGTGCGTCACCTTCGGGAGCGCCTCTGCGTAGAGCAGTGCTCCACCGATGATGAAGGGCAGCTCATCTTGCTGCGTCAGTTCAAGCGCCTGCTCGAGCGAGTTCACCGCCTCGCAGCCCGTGAAGGTGGCCTCACCGCGGGTGATCACGATGTTGCGCCGGCCCGGGAGCGCGCGGCCGATCGACTCGTGGGTCTTGCGCCCCATGATGAGCGCGTGACCCATGGTGAGCGCCTTGAAGCGCTTCAAATCTTCCGGCACGTGCCAGGGCAAGGCACCTCGAAGCCCGATGCCGCGATTGCGCGCGAGGCCGACGATCAACGCGAGCGGCTTCACACCGCGACGCTCGCTTTGATGGCCGGCAGCGGGTCGTAGCCCTCGAAGGTGAAGTCTTCGAACTGGAACTCGAAGAGGTTGGTGCGCGAAGGGTTCACCTTCAACTTCGGGAGCGGCCGCGGGGTGCGAGAGAGCTGCTCCTTCGCCTGCTCGACGTGGTTCGAATACAGGTGCACGTCACCGAAGCTGTGCACGAAGTCGCCGGGCGTATTGAAGGTGGCCTGCGCGACCATCACGGTGAGCAGCGCGTAGCTGGCGATGTTGAAGGGCACGCCGAGGAAGAGGTCGGCGCTGCGCTGGTAGAGGTGGCAGGAGACTTCGCCGTCCTGCACGTGGAATTGGAACAGCGTGTGACACGGCGGGAGCGCGACCTCATCGGCCTCTTTGGGGTTCCAGCCGGTGACGAGGTGCCGGCGGCTGAACGGTTTCTCTTTGAGGTCGTGCACCAGTCGGGCGAGCTGATCGACGCCATCGCGCTCGTACGTGCCGTCGGCCTTCTTCGTCGCGCCGTAGTTGCGCCACTGGTGGCCGTAGACGGGGCCGAGGTCTCCGGCCTTTCTGCCAAAACGTGCGGTCTGCTCGGCGGTGGCCCACTCATCCCAGATGGTGACGCCGGCCTGCTGCAGCGGGCCCACCTGCGTCTCGCCGCGCACGAACCAGAGCAGCTCGTGGATGATCGATTTGACGTGCAGCTTCTTGGTGGTGAGCAGCGGAAACGAGTCACGCAGGTCGAAGCGCAGCTGCCCGCCGAAGAGCCCGCGCGTGCCGACGCCAGTGCGGTCTTTGCGCTCCTTGCCCTTTTCCAGCACCTCTCTGAGCAGTGACAGGTACCCGGCTTCCGACATGGTCGGGAACTAACACGCGGGCATGGACCACGGAAGGTGGTCAGGCAATTGCCCGAGCGCTTCACCAGACGACCAGGCCCCACAACGAAGTGAACTCGTCGGTCCACAAGGGCCCCTCGGGGATCTCCGCGAGGGTCGACGCATCTTCGGCGGGTACGTCGAGCTTCAACGAAGCGGGATCCTTCGAGAGCAGCACCCACAACGAGCTCAAGGCCCAGTCTTCGGCTGGCCCCTTGTCGACGTCGACCACCAGCGAGTGAAGCCCGAGCTCGTGGGCCAGGCGCGCCACCACCGGTAAGAGATTCAAGTACCGATTCGACACGTGCAGCGCGAGCACCGAAGCCTCGGACGCGAGGTGCGATTGATAGAGTTCGAAGGCTTCTCGAGTGAGCAGGTGCGTGGGCACCGAGTCGCCGCTGAACGCATCCACCACGATCACGTCGTACCGATTGGGTGCTTCGCGCTCGAGCGAAGTGCGCGCATCACCCAGCACCACCTCGGGCCGCGACGGAGCGCCGGAGAGCCAGGTGAAGTGATCTCCATCACCTTCTGCGAGCGCCACCACGGTGGGGCTGATCTCATAGAAGCGGAAGACGTCGCCTGGTTTCGCGTACGCGGCGAGCGTGCCCACCCCGAGCCCGATGGCGCCGACGCGCACCGGCTGGCGTTTCGACTTCAGCAGCCGCCCCACACCACTGGCCGGTGCGTAATAGGTGGTGGCCAGCCGCCGCTTGGAAGGGTCTGAGAGCTGAGCGCCGTGCAGCACGCGGCCGTGCATCATCACGAGGCCCCGCGGATCGCGCTCGACCCTCAGCACGCCGAAGAAGTCGCGGCGGGTCTCGAGCACGTTGAGCCCGCGCGACTTGATGCTCCAACCAAACAAGATGACCAGCCCCACTGCGACCGGAAAGAACAGCCGCCCCTGCCCGCTTCGCAGCAGCTTGAGCGCGACCGCGAGCACGAGCAGCCCCGCGACGATCGGCAGCTCGAAGAAGTCCTTCAACAGCCGCGGTGCGACGACGGCCACCAGGAATCCACCGAGCGCGCCGCCCACCGAGACCGCCAGATAGAAAGCCGTGAGGTGTTCCGCCTGAGGGCGCAGGCGCACCAACTCTCCGTGGGCGACGATGCAGCCGATCGCGAGGAACCCGAGGTAGCCGACCAGCGCCACGAGGGCCGAAGGCTCGATGGGATACAGCAGCAGCCCCGCCATGAAGAGCCCCGTCGCGCTGAGCGCCCAGAGTGCCCACGTACGGCCGTACCAGCGGTCGCTGTCGAAGGTGATGACGAAGCTCGCGAGGTAGATCACCAACGGTAAGACCCAGAGAAACGGAATCGGCGCGACGTCTTGCGTGAGGTGATTGGTCATCGCCAGCAGCAGCGCTGACGGCAAGGCGGCGAGCCCGATCCAGGTGGCGACGGTGCGGGCCTCGAGCTTCGATTCCCTGGCGGCGTCTCGGGGAACGACGGGTGCACGCCACGCGAGGCTGGCGCAGAGCACCGCGAAGAGCGTGAAGCCCGCGGCCCACGCCCACGCGAGTGAACGCAGCGGCCAGAACGGCTCGAAGAGAATGGGGAATGCGAGCAGCCCCACCAGCGAGCCGATGTTCGACACGGCGTAGAGCCGCATCGCGGTGGCCGCGGGCACCTTCAAAGAGACCCACGCCTGCAACAACGGCCCGGTGGAAGACAACGCGAAGTACGGCAGCCCGACGCTCAGGCCCAACAGCATCAACAGCCTCAACGTCGGCGCGTCACTGCCCTGAGGGCGGAGTGTCGAGGCGGGAACGAGCGGCGTGTTCCAGGACAGCGTGGTGATCAACAGCGCAAGCACTGCGCAGCAAAGCAGCAGCACGTGCGCGCGCCGTTGCCACGCCCCCTCGAGCCTGCGCACGACCAGGTGCGACCACGCGTAGCCCCCGAGCAGCACGAGTTGAAAGAAGAGGAGGCAGGTGGTCCACACCGCGGGCGCGCCGCCAAACCATGGCAAGACGACCTTGCCGACCAGGGGCTGCACCAGAAACAGCAAGAAGGCACTGAGCACGACCGTGACGGCAAAGCGCAGCATCGGGGTTTAGGCAGGTTTGCACAGCTGGGGGATGATGACCGGGTTCAGTCGTACCACCCAGGGCCCCGGCGGCGCCTGCGTGCGAAGCAGGGTCGCACACGAATTGCAGGCCACTTCCACATGCCAGCTGCGCACCTCTTGAACTACGGCAACGGAACCTACACGCTGCCCGACGACACACCCGATCGCGGCGCCGAGCAGAGCCAGTTGACGGGTTGGCTGGAGGAGTTTCTGACCCATCCGAAGGTCGACCTGCCCCGCCCTCCATCCGTCGTGCTGGAGATCATGGAGGCCTCGCGGAAGCCGATGGCGAAGATCGAGGACCTCGCCGCGCTGCTGGAGCGTGAACCGCTTCTCTCGGGTCGGGTGCTGCGGCTGGCGAACTCGGCGCTCTACGCCTCGTCGTCTCCGTGCGTCACGCTCAAGCAGGCGCTCATTCGCATGGGCGTGGCGCTGGTGCGCGACGTGGTGATGGAAGCGGCGATGCAACTGACGGTCATTCACGCGGAGGGGTTCAACGCCACGCTCGAATCGATTCGAAAACACAGCAGCGCGGTCGCGTGGATCAGCCGCTTCGTCGCGCGCAACACCCCCATCGAGGCAGAGAACGCGTTCATGATTGGGCTGCTGCACGACGTGGGGCTTTCCATCAGCCTCATCGGCATCTCGGAGTACCTCAAGCGCGCGCGCCAGCCGATGCGGCTGACGCCTGAAGCGTGGCTTGCTGCTGAGACGATGCACGAGCGCTTCTCTGAGGCCGTGCTGAAGTCATGGGGTTTGCCACCCACGGTGACCCTGGTGGCGCAGCATCATCACTCGTTGATGATGGGTGGCCTGCCGCACCCCCAGGTCGCGGTGTTGCTGGTCGCCGAACAGATCGCCTCCGATGCGGGCTGGCACGTCGTGCCGAAGGTCGAAGCGACGGAGCACTCGATCGCCGTGGGGTACGGGCTGGAGCACGCGAGCATGGATGAAACTGATCGGGCGTTGCAGGCGCTCTCGCTCACCCGCCGGCACTTCGAGACCATCAGCGCAGACATGAAGCGGGTGCTCGAGACGCTCAAGGGTCAGTTCAGGCACACTGGGGCGCATGCTCCTCACGCTCGTAACGCTGAGTCTGCTCGCTGACGTTGCACCACGGCGCCCGCCGCCTTCGCAGTGCCGGGCCGACGACGACTGTGTGCTGAGCACGTTCCAGGGGTGTTGTGAGTCCTGCTGCAAGGGGCCGCCGCATGCGGTGCCTCGGGGAAAGAAGGAGAACGATTACTGCGCGATGGTCGACTGCAGCCAGCCCGACTGCGCGGCGGTGCGATGTGCGGCGCCTCCCGATTCGGCTTCGTTCGTGGCGGTGTGCCGGGCGGGGCTGTGCGTGGCGACGCAGAAGACGCAGTCGCCCGCGGAGTGCCGGGTGGACAGTGAGTGCCGGGTGGTGACGACGCCCCCGCCGGGCGCGGCTTGTTTGCAGAGTCCTTGCGGGTGTTGCCCCGCGCCGCGGGCGGTGCCGGTCGATGCGGTGGTGCCGTTGCAGAAGCCTGTGGAAAAGAAGGGCAAGCCGGACTTCGGGCTTTCCACGGGCGGGCCGACGGTTCGTCCCGATGCGCCGAATTGTTCTGCTTGTCAGCGCCCCGAGGAGGGCGTGGCGGTGTGTCGGGCGGGGCGGTGTGTTCTGGCGCCTGTGGTCATTCCTTCGCCGGGATAGTGAACGCCCTCTCCCCGACCCTCTCCCCCTCGGGGAGAGGGAGGCTTTGGGGGCTTTGGAGGCTTCTGACGCTTTGGACTCGTCCTTCGGCGACCAGCTTTTCGATGATGGCCACGGTGTTGCGCTCGGCGATCGGCCAGACGAAGGCGGCCACGTCGTCGTACGCGCGCGGCACCACGTCGCCGACTTCGACGGGCTTGCCGAACGAGGCGATCGCTTCGAGCACCTTCGCCTCACGCCACGCGCGGTGCAGGGCGTATTCCTGCAACTTCGCAGGACCATCGGGGATGACCGGGCCGTGTGAGGGGTAGAGGGCGCCGACGGGGAGCGCTTCCAGCCTGGCGAGCTGCCGCAGGTACTCGGCCATCTCGCCTTCGGGCGGGTCGATCACGATGGTTCCGTACCCCGCCACCATGTCGCCCACCACGGCCGCACGAGAACGCTCGTCGACCAGCGTGATGTGACCGCGCGCGTGCCCCGGCGTGTGCAGCACCTTCCACCTCATGGGCATCGGACCTGCGAGCTCGATCACCTCGCCGTCGGTGAGCAGCCGGGCGACCGGCACCGGCGATCGATCTGCCGTGCGTTCGTGAGCCCACACGGGGAGGCCGAGCAGGTCGACCAACCGGCGAACGCCGCCCACGTGATCACCGTGATGATGGGTGAGCACGATCGCCTTCGCCTTCATGCCTTCGTCTTCGATCGCCTTCAGGAATCGAACGAGGCGATCGATTTCTTCGTCATCGGGCGAGCCGGGGTCGATCACCAGGCACTCACCGGTGCCCAGCACGTACGCGTTGGTGTGCGTCGCCGGCGGCAGCGTGGGCGTCACCAGCGCGAAGAGCGTGATGCCGCGCTGGAACTCGATGCGTTCCGAGGTGAAGCCCGTGCAGAACGGCGGCGTGCTCAACGCGTGCGCGGCGGCGAGCACGTCGGTGAAGCGCGACATCACCTGCAGCCCGTGAAGATTCGGGGGGTGCAGCAACGCGGTGCCGGCTTCCCAGCGGCAGAGTGCTTCGCGAGGCGTGAGCCATTCTCCTGAAGCGAGCTCGCCCTTCCACACGTGCGCGAAGTGCGAAGGCTCTGACTCGACCAGGAAGAACCGGGCGTCGAAACCACCCGGCACGTAGGGCGGCGTGATCCAACGCCCCGCAGCGACGAAGTCATCAGCGTTCAGCGTCAGCCCCCGCTGCTCGAGCAACACACCGAAGTCGAGCGTCTGACTCAACAACGCGCGCCGGAGTTCGTCGAGCTCGAGAGCAGCGAGCTGCTCTGCGCCGCGCGCCTTGAGCACGCCCGTCTCTTCGAAGAGCTCACGCGCCGCGGTCACCACCCACTTCGATTCGGGTGCGACGAGCCCCGTCACCTTCACCAACGCGTCGGCCTTGTCCACCCGGCCACCGGGGAAAGCGAAGAAGCCGCCCGCGAAGCGCAGCTTCTGTTCGCGCTCGAGCCAGAAGACCTGCAACCCCGCAGGTGACTTCTGAAAAAGCACCACCGCTGCGGCTTCACGAGGGGGCGGAGCGGGTGGTGCCGCAGGGACGCCCGGAAGCGCTTCACTCATGTTCGGGAATGCCCCCCGTGATGCGGTGAATGACCTCGCGCCCCGCGCTCGACTGATCGGGCCGCACGTAGACGCGAGAGAGCCTCACCGCGCCAGAGAAGCGCTCATAAAGAGAGGTGTACTTCGAGATCTCCGTGAGCCGGCCGTTCGAACGATCGATCACGTACAGCGAGGTGCTCTCGCCCTCGTCGATGTAGCGCGACAGCACGCCGCGGGACTCGAGGGTGAAGTGCTCAACGCCCGCTTCATCGAGCGCCTTCGACAACTCGCCCACGTCGTACGCATCGTCACGTTCGGTGAACTGCGCCACCCGCTTGAAGCCACGGCGCTGCGAGATGCGCTGGGCCCAGCGGTTCTTCGAGCGGCGCAGCGCGAGGTGCAGCGTCATGTCGTCGCACTGAAGGAACGCTTCGGGATCCGCCGGAATCTCGAACTCGCCGGGCGCCTCTTCGTAGTAGCGCCGCAGCATCCAGTCGAAGCTCACCGAGGTGTGGTGAAAATAGACCGACAGGAACATGTGGTAGCGGCTGAGCAGGAAATCTTCGAACGCGAAGATGGCCGCCTTCGACAACGCCAACACGGCCTTCCCATCACGCTCGGCGGCCGAGAGGTTCTGAAGAATCCATTCCAGGTCGTACCGGCCGTAGTTCACGCCCGTGTAGAACGAGTCGCGCAGCAGGTAGTCCATGCGATCGGCGTCGAGCTCACCCGAGACGATCGACCTGAGCACCGGCGCCCAATCGATGCCGCCTTCGACGAAGCCGACCGCGCCGGGGGGAAGTTGCCCCGTGACCAGCGAAGCCACCAGCGTGGGCGTGATGCCCAGCGGCGCGTAGACCTCGTCGATGAGCCCGCTGAGCGACGAGTCGATGAGCAGCTTGGCGGTGAAGTCTTCGTGCGAGGCCTGGCCTGGTTCTTCTCCGCCCATCCAACCGGGCAGTCGCAGCGCGGCGCGCGGTGGCGCGATGCTCTCAGAGGCGTGAGACAGCGGCATGTGACCGATGTCGTGGCAGAGCACCGCGAGGCGCACCGCGATGCGAAAACGATCTCGCGTGGCCACCGGCAAGTCGGAGCGCGAGGTGATCGCGTCGAACAAGCGTGAAGCGACGTGCATCGCACCCAATGAGTGTGCGTGGCGGGTATGGGTCGCCCCGGGGAACGCGAGATCGCCGAAGCCGAGCTGCCGCACGTGCCGCAGGCGCTGAAAGGTGGGGCTGTCGATGACGCGCGTCTCTTCGTCAGACACGGTGAGACTTCCGTGGATGGGATCTCGGATGCGCATGCGATGGGTCGCAGGTGTAACGCGCGCGAGGCTTTCGCTCCACATCGGGCGCAGGTGCGTGGTACACGGTCGATGACTCCCGCATGCGCATCGCGATCCTCCACAACCACGACCACGCACTGCTCGAGGATGATCCCGGCCGTGAGGCCCGCGAAGACGTGGTGAAGGTGGCCGCGGCGATGTGTGCTGCGTTGACCAGCTCGAAGCACACCGTGACGCTCGTCCCGGTCGAGCACGATCTCCTCGGCCTTCACGAAGCGCTCTTCGGTGAGAAACCCGACGTGGTGCTCAACCTCTGCGAGTCACTGGCTGCCGATGCACGCGGTGAGATGCTGGTGCCCGCGATGCTCGACCTGATGCAGGTGCCGTACACCGGCTCGTCGGCGCTCTCGCTCGCGTTGGCGCTCCACAAGAACAAGGCCAAAGAGATCCTGCGCGCTCGCGGCGTGCCTTCACCCGACTTCTGCATCGTCGAGCACGTGGAAGATCTCACCCGCGTCGATCTCCCCTTCCCGCTGATCGTCAAGCCGTCGCGCGAAGACGCCTCGATGGGCATCGACTTCGACTCCGTGGTGCACACGCGCCAGGCCCTGGGCCGCGCCGTCACCAAGGTCTTGCGGACTTTTCACCAGCCCGCGCTGGTCGAGCGCTTCATCGAAGGCCGCGAGGTGTACGTGCCGCTGTTGGGCAACCACCCGCGCCGCGCGCTCCCGCTCTCCGAGATCCGCTTCGGCAACGCCTTCGTCGGCAAGCCCAACGTCGTCTCGTACAAGGCGAAGTGGGACCTCGAGTCGGCCGAGTGCATCGAGAGCCCCTCTGAGCTCGCCTCACTGCCGCCCGCCATCGAAGCGCGCTGCATCGAAGTGGCCGTGGCCGCTTTCGAAGCGCTCGAGTGCCGCGACTACGGCCGGGTCGACCTGCGCGTCGACGCCGCCGGACAACCTTTCGTCATCGACATCAACCCCAACTGCGATCTCCACCCGCAGGCAGGGTTTGCCAGAGCTGCAGAGGCCGCCGGCCTCTCATTCGCTGATCTGGCGCTGCACCTGGTGGATCTCGCCTGGGAACGTCGTCATGGAAATCAGGCCCCTCGCCTCCCCCGACCGGACTCCGCTCGCAGAACTGCTGAGCCGCATCGAGACCTTCACACCGGACGAAGTGTTGTGCGCGCTCGAGCTCATCGACGCCGCGCTCACGCCCAACAACCCTGACTATCAAGTCCGCTGCGCGATCCGCGACGGCAAGGTCGTCGGGTACGTCTGCTACGGCCCCACGCCGATGACGGTGGGTACGTTCGATTTGTATTGGATCGCGTCTGACCCGCTCGTGCGTGGGCAGGGCGTCGGTGCGGCGCTCGTCTCGGCCATGGAAGGCGACATTCGAAGGCGCAAAGGCCGCATGATTCGGGTCGAGACCTCGGCGATGGAGGCTTACGGGCCGACGCGCGGGTTCTATGCGGCCATGCAGTACAAGGAAGAGTCTCGCTTCCGGGATTTCTACAAGCCGGGCGAGGACCTCATCGTGTTGGCAAAGAGGCTGTAAGCCCTGCTGAGCGCAGACCCTCGCACGGGCCTCGCTCATCAGCGCCCCCCCTCGAAGGCCAACGGGCCGCCGCGATTCAGGTCGTTGGCGGGTGACCAACGGAAAGGGGCATCGGAATGGGGGCGGAAAGTGAGGGTCGTGGTAGATCCCGCAGCCGCTACGGCGCACCTCGCGCCGCGGGGGTGCCATGGCTGAAACGGAGCTCGATCCGCTCATAGGTCAGGTCCTGAGCGGACGCTTCGAGATCATCGCGCCCCTGGGCGTCGGTGGCATGGGCCGGGTCTACAAGGCGGTGCAGCTTCCCCTGGGCCGCGAGGTCGCGCTCAAGGTGCTCAACCCGCGCTACGACGGCAGCCGTGATCCCGGCTTCGAGCGACGCTTCTTTCTCGAAGCGTCGATGACCTCGAAGTTGAAGCACCCCAACACCATCACGGTGCACGACTACGGGCGCACCGACGACGGCATCTACTTCATCGCCATGGAATACATCGAAGGCGAGACGCTCCAGAAGGTGCTCGCCGAGAACGGGCGGCTCCCGTGGCTGCGCGCGCTCTTCGTGGCAGGCCAGGTCGCGCGGTCGTTGAGAGAGGCCCACAAGCTGGGGCTGGTGCACCGCGATCTCAAGCCCGCCAACGTGATGCTCACCACCGAAGGCACCGGCGGCGACACCGTCAAGGTGCTCGACTTCGGCCTGGTGAAGTCGTTCACGCCCGAGAAGCCGAAAGAAGACGACGAGGTCGATCGCACCGGGCTCACCCAGGCCGGCGTGCTGCTCGGCTCACCGCTCTACATGGCGCCCGAGCAGGCGCGCGGTGAGGCCGACCCACGCACCGACATCTATTCGCTGGGCATCTTGATGTTCCAGACGATGGCCGGCCGACCGCCGTTCGTGAGCAAGGAGTCGATCGACGTCATCGTGAAGCACATTCGCGAAAAGCCGCCCGAGCTCGTCTCGATGGTGCCCGAGGTGCCGTTCGAGGTGAACGCGCTGGTGATGAAGTGCCTCGAGAAGGAACCCTCGGCGCGGTTCCAGTCGATGGATGAGCTGCTCGATGCGATGCGCCTGGCGACTTCGGGTCAAGGGCTGTCCGGCGCCTTCGCTGATCCCCGCACCGCGTCGGGCCTCATTCCGCGCACCTCGACGCCGCACATGCCGTTGGTCAACGCGCCGGCTACGCCTTCGTTCACCAGCGCAGAGTCGGTGCGCAGTCATGAAATCGAGATGGGCGACAGCGCCCCTCACGACGCGCCGAAGAGCAAGGTGGCCTTCATCGTGGGGGTCAGCAGCGTGGTGGTGCTCGGGGCGATCATCGGCGGGGCGATCGCGTGGAAAGCGATGACGCCCGAGGTGGTGCCCAAGCTGCCCGCGCCTCGCCCCATCGCAGCGGTGGTCGAGCCGCCCCAACCCGTCAGCGTCGACGTCAGCTTCGAAGTCGATACGCAGCCCAGCGGCGCGATGGTGACGCGCGATGGGGTTCAGCTCGGGGTGACGCCGCTCAAGCTCGTGGTCTCACGAACGGGTGCGCAGCCGGTGCAGGTCGAGCTCGCGTTTTCGTTGGAGGGCTATGAGCCCCTTTCCACCACGGCGCAGGGGCTCGAGGGGGTGGTCGCGGTGGTTGAGCCGCTCAGCAAGAAGCCCGAGGCCGTTCGTCCGGTGACTCGGCCCGGCAAGAAGCAGCCGAAGAAGAACGAGCCGGCTGGGTATAAGGGTGATCCGTACTGAGGCACCGTCACCTCGTCCGTCGTTTGGAGAGCCCTTTCCATGTCGAGTCGCAACCCGCGGGTCCGCGTGCTGTTCGTCGCGGCGATGCTCCTGTCGGCCCTCGCCCTGGGCGACGCTCGTGTCGAAGCCAGACGGCACTTCAAGACCGGCATGGCGCTCATCGCCGACGGCAAGCTCGATGACGGCATCAGCGAGCTGCTCGAGGCGTACAGCATTCGCCCTCACCCCAACGTGCTCTTCAACATCGCGCGCGCCTACGAGGCCGGTGGCCGCCCTGCCGAAGCGCTCGTCTTCTACAACCGCTACCTCGACGCCAATCCACCCGATGCCGACAAGGTGAGGGAGCTCGCGCTCAGGCTCGAGGCGCAGGCGCCGAAGAAGGTGACGCCGATCGCCCCGGTCGAAGACCCAAGAGAATTCAAGCGCGCGCCCCAGATCGACGAGGCGACGGTGAAGCGACTCGACGCGCTGGCTGAACGCCTCGAGCGCGCGGTGGAGAAAGCAGAAGCCCGCGTCGAGGCGCCTGCCCCGGCTGAGAACAAGCCCGTGGCCGCTGAAGATTTCGGCGTTCCCTACGAAGAGACCGTGGTGGCCGCCAGCCGCCGCGCTCAGGCCACGCTCGATGCGCCCAACGCCATCACCGTGATCACCGGCGACGAGATCCGCGCGTCGGGGTTGCTCTCGCTGGCCGACATTTTGCGGCGCGTGCCGGGCGCCGAGGTGATGACGATGGGCCTGTCTTCGGCGAACGTCAGCTTCCGCGGCTTCAACCAGCGCCTCGCCAACAAGGTGCTGCTGCTGATCGACGGCCGGCCCGAGTACCAGGACTTCCTGGGCGTGACCTTGTGGGGCATTCTGCCGGTGGGCCTCGAAGAGATCGAACGTGTCGAAGTGATTCGCGGGCCCGGCAGCGCGCTGTACGGCGCGAACGCGATGCTCGGCGTGGTCAACGTGATCACCCGCGCGCCGGGCTCGGGCGCCAATGCCGAGTTCAACGCGTTCGCGGGCAACGGGAACCTGGCCGGCGGCAGCTTCGTGGCCTCGGGCGGCGACAAGGTGCGCTTCCGCGCTTCGGTCGGCTACCAGCAGGGCGACAAGTACA
This sequence comes from Archangium sp., assembly GCA_043773025.1. Classification (GTDB taxonomy): domain Bacteria; phylum Myxococcota; class Myxococcia; order Myxococcales; family Myxococcaceae; genus Archangium_A. Next base: position 16,171 of record JAYVFP010000239.1, on the reverse strand, counting down.
CGCGCGACTACGCCAACGACCGGCCTGACCTGGCCTCGACCAGCGACGATCCCAACCTCGGCCTGCGTTCGGCGCGCGCGAACCTCACCGCGTTCTATGCCTTCGACAAGGACTACTCGATCGCGCTCTCGGGCGGCGTGAACCGGCTCTTCAGCGAGTTCTACGCGCTGGGCCTGCTGCGCAACTACTCACTCGATGGCCTGGGCGGGTACGCGAAGATCGACTTCACGGCCGGCCCCGTGAAGTTCCGCTTCTTCTGGAACCACTCCAACTTCGACGCCAAGCCCCTCTACGAGCCCATCGGTCAACGTTCGCTGGCCACCTCGGTCGACACGAACGTGTTCGACGGTGAAGCGCTCTTTCAAAAGGAGTTCTCGCTGGGCGGCACGCACGTGGTGGCCATCGGTCTGTCCACCCGGCTCAAGCGCGTGGCGTGGGGCTACATCGGCCCGCTCACGCAAGAGATTCACTACGCGGCCTTCGTGCAAGACGAGTGGCGCATCATCAAGCCGGTCACCCTGAGCGTCAGCTACCGCATCGACAGGCACCCGCTGCTCGACAAGGGCAACCCGGGGTTTGCGCAGTCGCCGCGCGTCTCGCTGGTGGTGCGGCCCTTCGAGAGCCACGCTTTTCGCGCGAGCTTCGCCACCGCCTTCCGGCAGCCCACCTTCCTCGAGAGCTACATGGACATTCGCACGCCGGTGCCCGGTATCACGGGGGCCTCTGTGCTCTCCTCGGGCAATCGGGAGCTGAGGCCCGAGCGGCTGCTCTCGTTCGAGGTCGGCTACCGCGGCGAGCTGCCCCGGCTGGGCATCACGGTCGATCTCGCGGGCTACTGGAACATCGTGAACGATCTCATCGTGCTCTCGGCGGTCATCCCGCGGGACCCGGCCGAAGCGTTCGACGCAGCCTCGCAGACCTTCTTGCTGGGGCGCTCGTTCTTCACCAACGATTCTCAAGAGTACACCGCGCGCGGCGCTGAGCTCGGCGTGACCTGGAACGCGACCAAGGGCCTCGACGTGCGCGCGTCGGCGGCTTTCCAGTCGGTGGTGGCCAATACCAAGCTCACCCCGTGCGGCCCCTGCACCCAGGCCCCGGCGGTGAAGGTGAACGCGGGCTTCATCTATCGCACGCCCGTCAACCTCGACTTCTCGGCCGACTTGAGCGTCGTCACCTCGACCATCTGGGTGGAGCGTGAGCCTTCACCGCTCGACCCCACGCAGATCACCAACCCGCAAAACCCGCTGGCTGCGTACACGGTGATCAACGCGCGCGTGGGCTACCGCCTGTTCAACGACAAGGTCACCGTCGCGGTGGTGGGCTCGCAGCTGGGCCAAAGCCACCAGGAACATCCGTTCGGCAACAACGTCAACCGGCGCGTCTTCGCCCAGCTCACGGTGCAGCCATGATGCGACTGATGCTGATGACGGCGCTGCTGTGTTCGGCCTGCGAGGCGCCGCCCGTGTTCGCCGGAGACGAGGGTGACGAGCGGCAGAAGGGCCCCACCCTGGGGCGCATCGAAGGCCAGGTGATCGTCAACACCGCCACGCGCGGGCGGATCGTGCTGTTTCTCTACGACGCGGCGAGGCCGCCTCCGCCGCTGGGCACGGGCCGGCCGCTCACCTTCACCGTCGTCTCACGTGAGTCGGTGTTCGGTGCGGCGCTCGACGGCGATACCGGGCCCTTCACCGCGCCCTTCGCCTTCAGCTTGCGAGGTCCGGGGCGCTATCTGATTCGCGGCTTCGTCGATTCGAACGACGACTTCATTCCCTGGTACGGCGTGACGGCCGACACCACGCAAGGTGACGTGGGCGGCGCGGCGATCGATCCCGTCACCCGCGCCTCTCGCGTGGTGGAGATCGGCGTCGACGAAGCGGGCCAGCCCATTCCTGCGCTCGACGTGAAGGTCAGCTTCTCGGATGCCGCGAAGCTGCCGGTCGATCGCCCCATCTTCTCGGTGGTGGGAGGAATGGACTCGATCATGCTCTCCGGCCAGCCGAGGGTGATCGAGCTGCAGGCCACGCCCATCGTCGAAGGCGTGATGAAGCAACCCACGCCCGCCTTCCTGGTGCGGTTCGTCGACGACGACGCAGACGGCGTGCCCGACGACGCGAACGGCGACGGCATTCCCGAGGTGTGGCCTCGCGTGGTGGTGCGCAAGATTCAGTTCGGGCCCAACCCGCTCATCGATGAGAACGACGTCGACAGGAACGGCGTGGTCGACGCCAGCGGCGCAAGCTACGAGCACTCGAACGCCCCCGATGATGAGCAACCCGACGTGGTGGTGCTGGCGGCCGGCTTCGATGTCACCGAGTACGCGCCGTCGCTCTTCGATGCGATGGGCCGGGTCAAGACGACCCCGACGGCGGTGCCGCGCCTCAAGCTGGTGCTGCAGCCGCGTGCGTTCGATGCCGTCAATCCCTCGGCGCCCCAGCCGATCCGCGCGGTGCCCATCGGCCACTACGCGATCACCGTCATTCAACCGACCGGGCAGACCTGGCGCGTGCCCAATGAGCTGGGCCTCGAAGATGCGCTCCGCCCAGAGGGGCTGCCCCTGGTGTCCTCTCAGTCATTCGTGATCAAGGTGCAGTGACGAAGTGACCTCCATCGAGTTGACAGCGCGCGGAAACCACACTTAGAGTCTTTATAACTCTATGACCGCCATCCGCATCCTCCCCGACCCCGAGAAGGAACTGTTCACCCACAACCCGCTGGTGATCACCGTTGACGCGGTGCTCTGTGCCGAAGAGTGCGACCAGCTCATCGCGCGCATCGAAGCCGCGGGGCCGACCGAAGCGCCCATCACCACCTCGGCTGGTTTCGTGATGCGCCCCGACCTCCGCAACAACACGCGGGTGATGTTCGACGACCCGGCGCTGGCGGCCACGTTGTTCGAGCGGGTGCGCGCGCACGTTCCCGAGCGGCTGGAAGGCGACTGGACATTGTGCGGCGCCAACGAGCGGCTGCGCTGCTATCGGTATGCGCCGGGGCAATACTTCGCACCCCACTTCGACGGCACCTTCACGCGCAACTCCGGGGAACGAAGCCTGCTCACCTTCATGGTGTACTTGAACGAGTGTGAAGCCGGCGGCCACACGGGCATTCTCGATCTCGACCTCACCATCGCGCCGAAGACGGGCTGCGCCCTGTTGTTCAACCACCACCTGCTCCACGAGGGCGCCCGGGTGCAGCGCGGGGTCAAGTACGCGGTGCGCTCCGACCTGATGTACCGGCGTGACGGGGCACCGAGGGGCTGATAGCTCGGCTTGCGATGTTGACCGCCTTCCTCAGCCGCGCTGACGTTTCAAGACACCTGCAAGCGCTGCATCTGCTCAAGGATCTCAAAGATTCGCTCACCGCCCGGCACAAGGCCGCTTCGGTGCGCAGCTTGCGTTTCGAGCCCTCGCCGCCTGATTCCACGCTCGTGCGGCAAGCCGCGTTGGAAGGGGTGCCCGCGTGGATGGTGACGGTGCGCTCTGAGACGGCGAAGGGCACCCGCTCGGTCTTGCAACTGCACGACGCCGGCACCGGCCAGTTGCTGGCCATGATGGATGCGGGCCACCTGATGATGCTGCGCGCCTCGTTGATGAGCGCGCTGGCGGCTGACGTGCTGGCGCGGCCCGACGCGAAGAACGTGGCCGTGCTCGGTGCGGGGCCGGCCGCGAGCAGCGCGCTCAAGGCGCTGCGCCTGGTGCGGAGCATCGAGCAGGTCTGGCTGCACGAGCCGAACATCGTCGACAACTTCGAGCTCTCGCGGCGCCTGCAGACCACGCTTTCGATGGCCATCTACGCGGTCGACACCGCGCCCGAAGCCGTGGCTGACGCCGACGTGGTGGTGCTCACCCAGCCCATCTCGCTCGAGGGGGTGATCTTCAAGCCGGGGGCGCACGTGACGCTGCTGTCGGCAGAGAACTTCGCCAGCTCGCCGTTGCCCAGCGAGGCGTTCTCATCAGCGCGCCGCTTCTGTGATGCCAGCGAGCCGGCGCTCGAGTGGGGCAAGCCCTTTCACGCCGAGCTGGGCGAGGTGCTCTCGGGTGAGCAGCCCGGCAGGCAGAGCGCCGACGAGCTCACCTTCTTCGCCAGCATCGGGCCCGCAGCCCTCGATCTGCTCGCGGCCTGGCATGTGTTCGAAGGCGCCCGTCATGACGAAGGGCTCACCCGCATCGATCTGGAGGCGTGACATGGCTCGCTTTCTCAACCTGCTCTTCGTGGTCCTCTTTTTTTCTGCGTGCCCCAAGAACGTCGAGTCGAAGCCCGCGATCGAACGGCGCGGCGTGCGGTTGCTGGCGCTCACCGCTGAGCGCGAGACGCTCAAGATCAAAGAGGTCGCCAGCCAGCTCGAGGCCGACACTGATCAAGAGCGCACGCCGCACATCGTGGCCGTGGGTGAGTCGCCGTTGCTGTCGGCGGAAGGCGCTGACGTGTGGCTTGCGGGTGATGAGAAGGGAACGACGGGCTTCTCGGTCGACAACTGCATGCTGCTCGAGGTGCTCACCGATGACGGCAGACGGGTGGGCCGCGCGGCCGTGGGGTACTTGAACGGGTTGTCAGAGGGCAAGGAGCAGATCGATCTGCTCGGGCGCCGCGCGTTTCAGTTCGAGGCCAACGAGGTGAACCTGGCTTCGTTGATCCCCGACCGCGGGCGGTTTCGCATTCGCGCCACCGTGCTGGATATCGGCGGCGTGGGGTACGTCAGTGACGTATTTTTGATCATCGCGCCGCGAATGGGTTCAGCGGCGGATGAGTTGAGAGCTCAGTAGCGAGGGGACTTAGAAGCTGCCCATCGGGCGGAAACCGGCCCCGCAGGACAGGCCGATGCAGCCGTCGCAGCCGTCGGGCCCGCAGATGTCTTTCTCGTTGAGCGGCCGAACGGTGTTGACCTGATGCACACCCAGACCGACGCCCACGCCGACGCCGATCGCAGCGACCGCGACGCCCGCCCAGAAGTACCACTTGCTGGTGATGGGCTCGGCTGCCGCGACCGACACGCCGGTGACGGGCGACCCGCTGCCCGCGAGCGGGGTGAGCTTCGATTCGACCGGGCGATCGGAAGGCACCGCGGCGGTCGCGTTGAACTTCACGGAGATCGGGTATTCCTTGCCGACCGCGAAGTTGATCTTCTGGGTCTCCTCGCGGAAGCCCTCTTTGATCACCGCGATCTCTGCGGGGCCCGGGGGCACTTCGACGTCGCGGAGCGGCGCGATGCCGATCGACCGGCCGTTGAGCAGCACCTGCGCGCCCGGTACGTCGGAGGTCACGGACAGCACGGCAGCGACCGCGGTGAGCTTGGCCTCGACCTCCACCGTCTTGCCTCCGGGGATCTGCACCTTCTTCACGAAGGCCGCGTAGCCAGGGCGCTTCACCGTCACGGTGTGTTCGCCGGAAGGAATGTTCTGCGGCGGGAGCGGCAGCGCGCCGACCTCTTTTCCGTCGATGGAGAGCATGGAACCCGCGAGCGACGAGGCCACCTTCACCGTGAGATCGCCCTTGGCGGCGATGGGCGCGATCGGCGCGAGATCGTCGTCGATGACCGGCGAGGGCCTGGACTTGACCGGCTTGGGTTTCGGCTTGGGCCTGGGCTTCGGCTTGGGCTTGCCCATCGGCGCGAGCGGCGCGAGATCGTCATCGTCCTGAGCGAAGGCAGCCGTCGACAGGGCGAGGGCCACCAGCAGCACCACGGAGGAGCGGAGCGTCATGACTCAGGAAGGTAGCACCCAACTGGCGCCATGGGACGCGGCGTGTAGGGTGGGTGCCGATGCTCCGGCCGCAATTCCTGCTGATCCTCTCGCTGAGCGCGTGTGTTCGCACCACGCCGCAGCCTTCGCCCGAGCTGCCTGTGCCTGCGCGGAAGGTCGTGGTTCCACCGGGATGCCTCGAGGATTTCGCAGGTCCGTGGGTGCACGCGACTGATCCCGGGTATCGCTATCAGGGCCAGGACGATGGCGGCACGCTGACGTTGATCGTCTCGCACGTGGTCACGCCCGACGCTGGATTTTCGCCGCGCCGTTTTCGCGCCGTGGATGCGGGGGTCGTCGACGCGGGTGTGATTGATGCGGGGTCTGTCGAGGCTTCCGGCGCGCGCGTCGAGCTGCAACGCACCGCAAAGGGCTTCGTGGGTCAGACCATCGCCCCGCTCACCCACCCCACCGGCCGCACCTGCGAAGGTCATTTCCCGACCACGGTGTTGAGCTGCGCTGATGGTGGCCTTCTGCTCGAAACCCAGAGCGCCACGGCGTTGGGAGATGCCTGTCAGGCCCCGGCGCGCCCCCTCGGGCTGCTCACCCAGAAGCACCAGCTCTGGCGGCCCGACGCGGGCTGACTCAAGGCGTCATTTCCATTTGCTCGTGGAGGTCACCCTGACGCCTTTGTCCGGTGTAGGGTGACGCGCATGTCTCGTTCGTCCCTGAAGGGCTTTTCGGCCTTTGCGGTGCTCACCTTCTTTGCGGCTGGCTGCGAGCGTTGCGGAGAGCCGCCGGTCGTGGCGGTCAACCAGTGCGTCGGCGTGCCGGGATCGCAGGCCGATCGTCCGAACGCGTGCAGTGACAACACCGATTGCGGTGAACACTTCGGCTGCAAGCCGGTGAAGGACAACGAGGCCGTGCAGTGCTGCGTGTTCGTCGACCGCGCCTGCACCACCGAGGCTGATTGTTGCCCCGGCCAGACCTGCCCCGCGGATCGCAAGAAGTGCTTCGACAAGTTCATCGGCTGCCAGCAAGACTCCGAGTGTGGTGACCGCGGCGATCGCGTGTGCGAGGTCTACTCCGACACGTACGGCACCTCGTCGCGCTGCCGCTTCCGCCCGTGTGGATCGCTCGGTGAGTGCGCCGCGGGCCAGTCGTGTTTCCAGGGCGAGTGCATGGCCGATCTGCCCTGCCTGGGCGCGTGCTCCCCCGGCAAGGGCTGCGTGGCCACCATCGATCGGTGCCAGGACTACTCGATGCCCACCGATCGCCCGGCGGCCGCGTGCCCCATGACGTGCACTTCGGGTTTCATCGCGACCTTCAAAGAGCCTCGCAACATCTGGGACAGCTGCGTGCTGCCCACCGTCGCGTGTGTCTGCGCAGAGCTGCCCGGCCTCAACTCGAACGACCTCGGCCGCTTCTCTTCCATCTCGGCTGATCCTTCGAACGCGGTCTTCGTCTCGGCCTACGACGGCCAGTACGGCGATCTGGTGGTGGTGAAATACGGCCTCGACGGGAAGAAGCTCTCGACCGAATACGTCGACGGTGTGCCCTCGGCGGCGGTGAAGTACGGCCCCTCGGGCGCGCGCGGCGGCATCGTGGAACCGGGCCCCGACGTCGGCCGCTACACCGACATCGCGGTCAGCCAGGGCCGCGTCTACGTCAGCTACTACGACGTCACCTTCGGCAACCTGAAGGTCGCCCTGCGCAACACCAGCGGCGTGTGGTCGAAGCACCAGGTCGACGGAGCGCAGGCTGATCTCGGCCTCTACACCTCGATCGCCATCGACAGCGACGGGCTGCCGGGCGTCTCGTACTTCCAGCGCGGCGGCGACTCGACGTTCAACGTGATGGACTGCCCCACCCCGCGGCCCACGGGCGCGACCAAATACATCACCGCGCTCAAGTTCGCGCGCGCCACCTCGCCTACCCCGGCCAGCGAGAGTGACTGGTCGATCAAGACCGTCGCGTGCGCGAGCCGCCCGCCACCCCTCTGCGATGCGTGCAACGGCATCTGCGCTGATCCCGGCACCGGGCCCGCTTGCCTCACCGCGGGCAGCACCTGCACTGGCTGCAACGCGAGCACCGAGTCGTGTGTCTCGGTCAACGGCGCCAACGTCTGTGCGAAGAACTTCACCCCGCCCGACCTGCAGCAGGTGTTGCCGGGCGTGGGCTTGTTCAGCTCGCTGGCCTTCAAGAACAAAGAGGCCGTCATCGCGTACATGCGCCGCACCGTGCCCTCGATGGGCTCGGCCGATGGCGATCTCTACGCGGTCTCCGTGAGCGGCACCGGCACGGTGGGCACGCCGGTGTTGATCGATGGCAGCGGCGACACGGGCTACTTCCCCGACGTGAAGGTCGAGACGCAGACGATGAGCGTCGGCATCGGGTACCACGACTTTTCCAGCAAGGCGTTCAAGTTCTACTTCGCGCCGCAGCTGCAGGCCGGCGTCACGCCCGAGGTGATCGACCGCGGTGTCGACGCGACCATGGCGGGCAATCAGGGTTGGGTGGGCACCGACAGCGCCATCGTCTTCGGGCCGTCGGGCGTGGTCTGGGCGCTCTACCAGGACGCGACGCGCGGCGACCTCAAGCTGGCCAAGCGCACGTCGAGCTGGTCCGTGCAGCCCAGCCCGCGCACTGATGGCGCTGTGGGCTTCTTCGCCGACGCGCTCTTCACCGACGGGAAGCTCTTCGCGAGCCACGCGCGCATTCACGCGAAGCTGGTGCAGAGCGAGCCGCAGGTGGACAACTCTCTGCTGCTCGAAGCGCTGCCGGGCAACTGAAGCGCTGAACTCCTTGGGGGGAGAGCCGTGGCAGCGCTGATTGAGACCGACTTGAAGGTGGGTTCGCCGGCAGAGCTGGCCGAGCGTTACTATCCAAATGGCCGCCTGGGTGGCCTGTCGATCGAGGGCAAGTCGCCCGGTGCGCTGGGGCAACTGGTGTTGCTCAAGGTCGACGTGGTGCGCCCGGCACGTCAGTTCGTGCTGCGCGGCCAGCTCGCCTGGGTGCGGCACAAGTCGGGCGGGCCTTCGCAGCCCACGGGCTTCGGCATCGACTTTCTTCCCGAAGACGACGCGACGCGCGTGCGGTTGCTGGCCTTCGCCCGGGCAGAGGTTTCTTCAGATGCGACGCGCGTCGAGCAGCGGCAGCAGGTCGAGCTGAAGGTGCGCATGGTGCACGAAGGCCGTCAGCGAAAAGAGCTGGTGGCGGATCTCTCGACGGGCGGCGCGTTCGTTCGCAGCTGGGACCCGTTGCCGGTCGGCTCGAAGGTCGAGCTGTCGTTGCGGTTGCCGCTCACCTTCAGCGCGCTGGAATTCAAGGGCCACGTCGCGTGGGTGCGGCGGGCGGGTGAACACCCCGGCATGGGCATCGAGTTCGTTCATGCGGATGACGCGCAGCGGGTGAGGCTCGAGAAGGTGTTGCTGAAGCTCGCTCGTTGACGGCCGGTCGTGCCGAAAGGTTGGCGGAATCAGGAATCGGGTTCCATCACCGGTCTCCCCGAGCCAAAGTCGAGGGGGCACTTGCAGTGCGAAGGAGAGGCAATCCCTCGACTTCGCTCCTCAGGAACAGCCCACACCGTTCGCATCGAGCGCAGTCGAGATGCCACCTGCCGCGCGAGCAAAGGTAATCCCTCGACTTCGCTCGGGATGACCGGCGGGCTGTTCCTTCGGGTGAATTCGTCGGCGCAGCCCCGTTCCCTGCTCGGGAGGACCTGTGTGCGCTGTTCCAGGAGAGCAGTCGAGGAGCACTGCTACCTCTTGCGGCAGGTGGCCCCTCGACGGCTCTCGGGGCGAACGGGGCAGAGTTCCTCAGGTCTCGTCTTGCTGAATTCGGGCTCTGCGATCGCGATGGTAGTGCGGTGCGCAGAGGCCTCGCGCGAGCACGGGCCGCTCGCAGCCTTCGACGGCGCAGCGCACCGCGCGATCGCTGCCGACCCGCTCGGGCTCGAACCCGAACATCGCGTGCCCTACCGCGATCCACCGCTCCACTTGCTGCCGCGACAGATGCGCTCGCCTTGCGAAGTCGACGAGCCGGGCGTGCGAAGGCTCTTGCACCTCGAGCGACGAGGCGCCTTCGCGAAACAGATCAGCCACCGGCACCTCGAGCGCGCGCGCGATGGTGAGCAGCGTGTCGTAGCTGGGGCTGCGTTCCCCGCGCTCAAGCAGCGAGGTGAAGCTCACCGAGATGCCGCACCGCCGCGCGAACTCTTCCTGCGTCAGCCGCAGCCCCTCGCGCAGGCCGCGCACCCTTCGCCCCATCGAGAGCAGCGACAGCTCGTCACGGCCTTCGCTCACGGACAGTAGCCATTCGCAGCGCAGCTCCCGCCGCCCTGGCACGGCGTGGCGCCGGGGCAGCAGCGGAAAAATGGGCGCCCACAGCAGAAGCCATTCGCGCAGGTGCCGGTCGAACACTGGCTGTTGGCCGTGCAGGCCGAGATGCAGGTGGCCTGATCGTTACCCTGGATCATGTAGCGATCGCACACGTAGCCGGTACGGCAGTCACCGCGCCCGCCATCCCAGCTGCAGTTCTTGAGGCAGTACGAGGTGACGTTGTTCACGAGGTACCTGGAGCAACTGGTCCCCGAAGGGCAATTGGAGCCAGCGCAGTTGTCGGGTTGATTGGCCGTGCAATACCCACCGGGCCAGGTGGTGAAGCAACTGCCGCCCGCGCAATCGATGAAGGAGTTCACGCACGGCTCGCCCGTCGGGCGCGGTCCACCACCGCCACCACTTCCTCCGCCGGTCGGGGTGCCACCACCCGTTCCGCCGCCCGTTGCGGAGCCCCCGCCGCCACCCGCGGGCGTGCCACCGCCGCCTCCGCCGGTGCCCCCAGTGACGCAGCTCCCGTTGCTGCAGGTGTTTCCCGACTGGCAGGTGTTGCCGCCACAACAGACGAAGCCCGGCACCCCGCAGCAGAACCCGCGGGCGTCACACGTCGGGGCAACCCCGCACAGGGTGCTCGAGGTGCAGCCGGGGAAACACACCGGCACGCCTGAGGTGCCCGCATTCGCTTCGCAGACATAGGCAGAGCGGCAGCCACCCGGGGCCGTGCCGGGCGCACTGCACTGCTTGAGGCAGACGCGCGGCGGGCCCACGCCGGAAGGGTTGACGCCACACTGGCTGCCCGCGACGCAGTCGATCGAGGTGGCACACCCCCTGGTGCAGTACCCGCCGTTGAAGCCGAGCACGAGGCAGGCGCCGTCGAGGCATTCGCGATCGAGCGAACAGGCCTCACCGGTGGCTTTCGGGGGCGGGCCGGCATCGGAGCCCGCGTCGGTGTTCATCACCGCGACACAGGTCGCCCCGTTGCAAGTGGTGCCGCTGGCGTCGCACACCTGGTTCGCGCAGCACGCCTGGCCGAGCTGACCGCAGGGCCCCGCATCGGGCATCACAGCGGCTTCGCAGACACCGCGCTGGCAGCTCAGGGTCAGAAAACAGGTCTGGCTCACGCCACAGCACGGCTGGGAGCGCGCCCCGCAGCTCACGCCGCTGTCCATGCCTGCATCCAGGTCGGTGATGGTGCCGGCGTCGTCGAGGATCACCCCGGCGTCGGGGTCGCGCCGGCAGGCCCCGGCAGAGCACAGCTGCTGCGGCAGACAGACCCGGCAGGAGCCACCCATGGCGCCACAGGCCTGATTCGACTGCTTCAGGGCGCCCAGGCATTCGTCTTTTTCGGTGCAGCAGCCCGAGCAATTGGCGGCCGTACATTTCACGGGCGAGGGCATGCCGCAGCTGGCGAGACACAAAAAGGAGCCCAGGGTCAGCACTCGAATCATGGACGCCACGCTACACGCAGCCCTATCTTCTGCGCACCATGACTTCGGCCGACGCCGCGAACTACTACTTCAAGAAGGCTGCCCGCATCATGGACGTCGGTGAGCGCATCGAAACGCTCCTCATCACGCCGCTGCGCGAGGTGAAGGCGCAGGTCTCCATCGAGCTCGACAACGGAGAGATCCGCACCTTTCAGGGCTTTCGTTGCCAGCACGACAACTCGCGTGGGCCGATGAAGGGCGGGCTGCGCTACCACCCGCAGGTCGACGCCGACGAGGTGCTGGGCCTGGCGTCATTGATGACGTGGAAGACCGCGGTGGTGAACCTGCCTTACGGCGGCGCCAAGGGCGGCATCACGGTCGACCCCTCGACGCTCTCGCTCAAAGAGCTCGAGCGCCTGACCCGCAAGTTCATCGATCAGATCCACGACGTCATCGGGCCGACCCGCGACATTCCCGGGCCCGACATGAACACCAACCCGCAGGTGATGGCGTGGATCATGGATCAGTATTCGAAGTACCACGGGCACGCGCCGGCGGTGGTCACCGGCAAGCCCGTCGAGCTCTACGGCAGCCGGGGCCGTGAGACGGCGACCGCGCGCGGGTTGCTCGCGGTGTGCAAGCAGATCCTCCAGGACGTGGGCTTGCCGATGAAGGGCATGCGCTTCGCGGTGCAGGGTTTCGGCAACGTGGGCAGCCACGTCTCGCGGCTCTTTCACGAAGCGGGCGGCCTGCTGGTGGCGGTCAATGACGTGCACGGTGGCGTGCAGAACCCGCGCGGCCTCGACGTGCCCGGGCTGTTCGAGCACGTGAGACGCCACGGCAGCGTGAAGGACTTCGGCGGCGGCACCTCGTGCAGCAATGAAGAGGTGCTCACGGCCGACTGCGACGTGGTGGTGCCCGCGGCGCTGGGCAGCGTGATCGACAAGCGCATCGCCAAAGAAGTGCGCGCGCGCATCGTGCTCGAGGGCGCCAACGCGCCGTGCACGCCGGAAGCCGACGAGATCTTCGAGCAGCGCGGTGTGCTGGTGGTGCCCGACATCCTCGCGAATGCGGGCGGCGTGACGGTCAGCTACTTCGAGTGGGTGCAGAATCTTCAGCACGTCACGTGGGATGAAGAGCGCGTCAACGGTGAGCTCGATCGCATGATGGCCGAGGCGTACGAGAAGGTCGGGCAGATCAGCCGCTCGCGAAAGCTCCCGCTGCGCACCAGCGCGTACGTGCTGGCCATCGGCCGTGTCGGCAAGGCCACCGTGCTCCGCGGCATCTGAAGTTTCTCAAAGTCTCTTTCCTGGAAAGAACGACCATGTCCATCTCGACTCAGCTGGTGAAGAAGCTGGTGCAGATCCCGATCTTCGGAGGCCTCACGGTGGCCGAGGCAGCAGAGTTCTTCGAGGTGGCCCAGGAGACCTCGGTCGCCCAGGGCACCACCCTCTTCCGCGAGGGCGACGACGGCGATTCACTGCTGGTGATCCTCGAGGGCGAGGTCGTGGTGACGCGCAAGAACATCGAGCTGGCGCGGCTGGGCAAACACCACGTGCTGGGCGAGATGAGCCTGATGGGCGAGGGCGAAGTGCGCTCGGCCACCGCCACTGCGCTGACCGACGTGAAGGTGCTCAACGTGCCCTGCAAGCGGGTGCAGAAGATGCTCAAGAACGATCACCTGGCCGCGCTCAAGGTGGTGGCCAACCTCGCGCAGGTGATGAGCAAGCGCCTGGCGGCGATCAGTGAGCGCTTCGTGAGCGTCTCGGGCGGCGGCAAGAAGAAGGAGGAGCTGGCGGACTTCGGCCGCATCCTCACCACCTGGCAGTTCTGAGCTCATGCTCGGCACCCTGCTCGCGCTGACGTTGACCGCCTCGCCCACCGCTGCCCAGGCTGGCGCGTTCGCCAGGGGCAAACAGTGGGAAGAGCTGTACCTCGCCTTCGCGGCCGCCTCGCCCGACGCGACGCCCAAAGGGGAGCGCGGAAAGATCGCCCAGGCGTTGCTCGCGGGGTGCCGGGCGCTCGAGGTGGATGACGCGGTGATGGCGTTCTCGCTCGGAGAAAAGAGCGTCGCGTTCTCCCCGTCGGCCGAGGCGCTGTACTGCACGGGGATGACCGGGAAACGCAGCGATCAACGGGGTGCGGCCGAAGACAGTCTGAAGAAGGGCGCCGCGGCGTTTCCCAAAGACAGCCGCTTCGACCTCGAGCTGGGCCGCCTCTACCTGGAGGATGGTCAGCCCGAAGAAGCCGCCGTTGCGCTCGCTCGCATTCCACTGAAAGCCAAGGAGAGCGGTGAAGCGAAGCGGTTGACAGCGCAGATCGCGCGCGACTCGGGCGCCCAGGTGGGAGGGCCGAAGCGCCTCGTCACCAACGGCCGCGCGCCTGTCGCCGAGGAGCGGGGTCTGCCTCCAGCCACCAGCCGCAGCTACGAGTCAGGTGTGGACGAAGACGGCCGGCGCGTGCGGCAAAACCAGTACTTCCGGTTCTATTACTTCAACTCCAAACGCGATTTCGGTCAGCGCGCTGAATACGAGGGCCGCGTGCAGGGCGCGTTGGAAGACTCACGGCTCGCCGCTCAGCGCCTGCTCGGCGTGGCCCGGGAAAAGCCGGTCGACGTCATCCTCTATTCCCGCGAGGAGTTCCGGCTGCACCACGGCCCCCAGGCCTCGCAGTCGGTCGCGGGTTTCTATTCGCAAGACGCGATTCGCATGAACGACTCGGCAGAGATCAACGATCGCAACCGCGCCACGTTGGTGCACGAGTACGTACACGCGGTGATGGATGAGCTGGGCAGCTTCAACCAGCAGTCCTTGCCCACGTGGATGCACGAGGGGCTGGCCGAGTACATCGAGTGGCGCTCCGAAGGCGCGGAAGGGCCGCCCAAGGGCTACGCCACGGCGCTGCAGCAGTTGGCGTTGCAGAACCAGTTGCCCCGTCTGGTCGAGATGAGCAACGGGCCGTTGATCGCCACCCGCAACCCCGGCCTTTCGTACGCGCTGGCCGCCGTGGCGGTGCGCCTGCTGGTCGAGAACCGGGGCATGGCCGTGGTCATCGAGCTGATTCGAGACTGCGGCCGGGGCACCTCCTTCGAAAAGGCGCTGGAGAGTCATTTCGGCACCAGCGTGGCCCGCCTCGATGAGGAGTTGACCTCGAGCCTCAAGTAGGGGCCGAAACTCAAGAATTTCCCCAGCGCCGAGGCCGGGTTAGGCTGCTGGTTCCTTTATGTCGGACACTCAGGCGGCCACTCGCGAATTTCGCTTCCTCGATGAGAAGCGGAAGACCAACGGCCTCACAGAACCAGAAGAGACACGCTGGCAGGAGCTGGCGGCTTCGCTCGGCATTGATCTGAGCGCGGCCCTGCAGCCTGCTGGGTACTACGGCGAAGACGGCCTCTGGTACGCGTATCCCCCCGGCTACGATCCCAACGCGGCGTGGCAGCAGCAGCAGTGGGATCAGCAGCAGCAGCAGTACTACCCACCGGAACAGGGCTACTACGACCCGAACACGGGCGCGTACTACCCGCCGCAACCGCAGCAGCCGTACACGCCGCAGTACGGCCAGCCGGTGCCGCAGGGCTATTACGACCCCAACACGGGCGCGTACTACCCGCCTGAGGCGTACGCGCAGCAGCCTTACGATCCTGCTCAGCAGCAGTACGACCCCGGGCAGCAGCAGCAGTACGACCCCGCTCAGCAACAGCAGTGGCAGCAGCCTGCCGAACCTGCACCCGAGGCGTGGCCACAGCAGGCGCTCGCGACTCCGGCCTGGGAGCCCCCTGCGCCGAGCCCCCCGGCTCCTGCATGGCAACCTGCTGCGCCTCTCCCGGCTGCGCCCAAACCTTCCGCGCCTGTCTTCGTTCCGTTCTCGTTTCCGAAGCCGCCTGCGCCCGCCGTCGCCAAGCCGGCTCCGCAGCCCGCGCCTGAAGTCGAAGAGGTCGGCAGCGACGACGTGATGGAGATCTCCGACGAGGAGGTGCTCGAGGCGCCCGGCCCGAGCCCCACGTCGCCTCGCCCGATGCCGGTGGCAGCTTCGGTGTCGTCGCTCGATTCAGTCGATGATCTTCGTGGGGCGCTGGTCGATGACGACGTGCCTCCGTTGGTCAGCACCGGGCCTTCGGGCGCGCTGACCTCGAACACCGCCATCACCCGGTTGGATGCGGCTGCGGCGAGCGTGCTGGCCGAGGTCGACGTTGAACCGCCTGCCCCTGCCTGGGAGCCGTCGGCGTTGTCGGCTCCAACGGCGCCGCAGGAGTCATGGGATGCGCCGATTGAGGACGAGGGCGAAACCGCGCGTGCTCCGGTGAAGTCGTGGGATGCGCCGGTGGCAGTTGAAGCCGCGGCGCCGATGCAGTCGTGGGATGCGCCGGTCGAGGTCGAGACGCCCGTGGCAGTCGCACCGGAAGCGCCCGCGATGATGCAGTCGTGGAATGCGCCGGTCGAGGTCGAGACGCCGATGGCAGTCGCACCGGAAGCGCCCGCGCCGATGCAGTGGGATGCGCCGGTTGAAGTCGAAGCTCCGTCAGTGATCGTCGCGCCCGAGCCTCCCGTTCAGTCGTGGGACGCTCCGGTCGAAGTGGAAGCGCCGTCTGTCGTCTTGGCCCCCGAGCCTCCCGTTCAGTCGTGGGACGCTCCCGTTGAATTCGAAGCGCCGGCGGCTCTCGCTCCTGAGCCTCCCGCTCAGGCGTGGGACGCTCCGATTGACGCTGCTTCTATCGAGGCCCCTCACCCCGACC
>JAYVFP010000238.1:0-32574 GCA_043773025.1 Archangium sp. | reverse complement strand
GTCGAGGGATTACCTCGCCTTCGGGCGGTAAGTGCCCCCTCGACTGCGCTCGGGGAGACCGGTGATTGGAGTCATTTCTATTTCGGCCAACCCTGTCGGCACGAACGGAACCGGCCGAAATCCGTTCAGCCACCCAGTCCAGCGGCGCGTTGGGCGGCTGTCGCTGGGGCACGGAGCGCCTAACGGCCCAGCGGCATGAAGATGCCCGTGAAGCTCGCCGCACCGCTCAACAGAACCTGGAAGCTCTCGCCCTTGCGAACCGGCATCGTAAAGCCGGTCTGTGCGGTCGGATAATCGACGCCGCTGCAGCCACCGTGAGCTGAGGTGCTCTGCCGGACCTCTGAGCCGTTCACGAAACCAAGGACCTGAACGACGCCCGCGCCGCAGGTGCCGGTCGCCGCGACGTGAACGACCACGAACCCATCGCTGCTGGCGGCGTACGACCCGCCCGCAGCAACCGTGAAGGAGGGACCAAACGCGTTCACCGTGCCGTTGACGGTGAGCGTCCTGCCACTGGCTCCGAGCGTGCTGTCACCGCTGACGGTCAGGGTGCCACCCGTGACGAGGGACGCGCCGGTGACCGCGCCCGTCGAGGTGATGGCCCCAGCGCTCACCGAGCCCGCAGTCACCGACCCAGCGGTGGTGATGTTATTCGTGCCCACCGGCCCCACCTTCTGCTCGAGCCACGTCTTCAGCGTCGAGAAGTTGCCGTTGACCTCACTGGCGAGCGCCGGCGCATTGGCCGAGAAGGTCGTGAGCTGAGCAAAGGCGACGGTGCCCACCACGGCGAGCGCCGCGAACCAACGCGCGCGCGGCCGGCGAGGCAGGGTCGCACCCGTGGCGCCAGCCTTCATTCCGCCGACGAAGGCCGCACGCCAGCCGAGAATCTCCTGCTCCGAGACGCCGTGACGGCTCGCGAGGGTGGCGGCGGTGATCTCACCTTCGATGAGGGCGATCAGCTCGAGCTGGGTCGTTTTCATCGAATCGTCCTAGCACCGAAGCCGGGCAAGACCTCGACTGCCCGGCGAAGGAACGGTACGCACAGCCCCTCATGACTCAGCCGTTGAAGCTCGGCAGCCTGGAGCTCTCGAGCCCCTTCATCCTCGCGCCTCTCGAGAGCGTGTCTGACTGCGCTTTCCGCCGCGTTTGCTGGGATCGAGGCGCCAGCCTGACCTGGACAGAGATGATCCGCGCGCGAGGGCTCGCCCGGAACAACAAGAGCACGCTCGAGCTCATCGACACCTTCGACCCCGAAGTGCTCACCGGCGTGCAGCTGATGGTGACGAACGAGAAGGAGCTCTCTGAAGCCTTGGAGAAGCTCGAGAAGCCAGTGGCTCACTTCAAGAACATTCGAGCGATCGATCTCAACTTCGGTTGCCCCTCGCCCGAAGTGATTCGCGTCGGAGCAGGCCCCGCGCTGCTCAAGCGGCGCGGCAAGCTCGACACCATCTTCAGAACCCTCGCAGAGTGGAAGAAGAGCACCTCGCTCCCCATCGGCGCGGTCGGCGCGAAGATTCGCCTCGGCCTCAACCGCCTGGAGCAAGATCAGAAGGTCTACCTGCCCCTCGTCGAGCTGGCGAACGAACACCTCGACTACCTCACCATCCACGCGCGGCACGCCCGTCAGAACAGCGCCGACAAGCCGACCTGGAGCGCGATCGCCGAAGCGCAGGCCCAGTCGAAGATCCCCATCATCGGCAACGGCGACATCGTCACCCGCGAAGACTGGGAGCGCCTGTCACGAGAAACCGGAGCAACCGGTGCCCTGATCGCGCGCGGTGCCATCAAGAGCCCGTGGGTCTTCCGCGGCCTGCGCGGCGAAGGCTCAGGCCAGCCGACGTCTGACGCCGAGCTGGAAGCCGCCGAGACGCAGTACCTCACCCTCGCCGAACATTACGGCTCGAAGCCGAAGTTCCGAGAGTGGCACCTGGAGGGCTTCCGCCGAATGAAAGCCCGCCTGCATGGTGACGCTGACAAGGGCCCTGCCCTGCCCGCCAACGAACACATGCAGTGACTTAACCAGCTCCCTTTCCCCGAGAGAGACTGTTGAAGTACGCCTTCGACTTCGCTCGCAGGGTTGATCGAAAGAAGGAACGCTCACCGTTCATCCCGAGCAGGGGACCGGCTTCACCTTCGATTTCTTTCCGAAGAACAACCGGTCCTCCTGAGCGAAGTCGAAGGAGCACTTTCGCCTCACGCAGCAAGTGACATCTCGACTTCGCTCGATGCGAACGGTGTGGGCTGTTCCTTAGGAGCGGAGTCGAGGGATTACCTCTCCTTCGCACTGCAAGTGCCCCTCGACTGGGCTCGGGGAGACCGGTGATGGAACCCGATTCCCATTTTCAAAGACCCTCTCGGGCCGAGGGGAAGAGGGCGGACTTAGATCAGCTGCAACAAGCCAGCACGATCCACTTTCCCCGTCGCATTTCGGGGAAGCGCGTTCACCAGAACCCATGATCGGGGAATCTTGTAGGCCGCCAGCCGCTCACGAACCCAGGCCGTGACGGCCGCCGCATCGAACGCTGTCGCCACAATCACCGCGACGGGAACCTGGCCCCACTCCGCATCAGCCCGCGCGATGACCGCGACGTCGCGGATCGAGGGGTGCTCTCGCAAGACGGCCTCGACCTCCGCCGGGTACACGTTCTCACCGCCGGTCAGAATCAGATCCATCCGGCGCGAACGCACCGTCAGCCGGCCGCGTGGATCGAGCAGCCCGAGATCCTTCGTCTTGAGCCACGGCCCGAGCCCCTTTGCCACCGTCGGCCCACGCACCTCGATCTCGCCGACGCCGCTCTCATCGGGCTCGGTGATCCGCACCTCGACGCCGGGAATCGGCCGCCCCGCGGTCAAGCCATCGGCCTCGTCTGGCACCTCGGTGGTGACCTGGCTGCACGCCTCGGTGAGTCCGTACGTCTGCAACACCGGCAGCCCTGCTGCCCGCGCGCGCTGCAGGGTGCTCGACGTCATCGGGCCGCCGCCGATCAACGCTGCCTTCACGCCGGTGAACGGGCGAGCGCCCCGCACCTCGAGCACGCGCTCGAGCATCGTGGGCACCAGGCTCACGTGGGTCACGCCTTCATCCATCGCGGCACACGCGCGTTCGGCATCGAAGCTCGCCTCGAGCGCGATCGACGCCCCGTAGAGCGCGCAGCGATAGAGCATCGCCAGACCGCCGACGTGAAAGAGCGGCAAGGTTCCCAGCCATCGTTGCGTAGGTTCACCACCGAGCCGTTCGGCGTTCGCCTGCGCTGAGGCGGTGAAGTTCGCGTGGGTCAGCTCGACCAGCTTGGCAGCGCCGGTGGTGCCTGAGGTGAAGAGCGCCGCGGCGACGTCGTGACCGTTCGTCTTGAGCGGAGTCGAGGGAGCGCCTCTGCCTCGTGCGGCAAGTGGCCCCTCGACTGCTCTCGGGGCGAACGGTGGGCCTCGTGCGGCAAGTGGCATCTCGACTGCGCTCGATGCGAACGGTGGGCCTCGTGCGGCAAGTGGCATCTCGACTGCGCTCGATGCGAACGGGGTACCGAGCGGAAGATCCCCGAACGACACCTTCGCGTCGAGCCGCTCGAGCAACGGCGCGAGCTCGTGACTGGTGAGGCGCGCGTTCAAGGGAACGAACACGGCACCCCGCCGGGAAGCCGCGAAGAACAACCACGCCAGCTCAGGACAATTCCACGAGCGAACCGCGACGCGATCACCGGCCTCTACGTCGAGCGACGCAGCGAACGCAGCGACTTCCCGATCAGCCTCAGCCCACGTCCACGAACGGCCCTGAAAGATCAGCGCAACAGCTTCAGGGTGGGCCCGGGCCGCCAGTGCAACAGGGCACTCGCGATTCAAGGAACACCCCACCCCGTGGCCTGCGGGAGCGTGATCTCGCCTTCGAACGGCGTGAAGGGATCGGGCTGCATTCCCTGGAACAACTCCACCGTCGAGAGGCCGTGTGCCCAGTCTGCGCTCGGCAATACCGCCGCAAGATGAGAGGCCGCCGCACGCGCGATCGGCCCATCCATCAGCGTCGTCACGTACGCGCTCACGCCCGAATCATGCGCATGCTGCGCGACTGCGAGCGAGCGCACCAAACCACCCAGCGCGGCGGGCTTGAGCACCACCACGTCAGCGGCCGCGCGCGGATCTTTCTCCAACAGACGCGGCAGCACGTTCGACAAGAGCATCGTCTCGTCGGCGGCGATCCGGCACGGCGTGAGGTGACGCAGCCGACGCAGCCCCTCCACGTCGTTCGGAGAAACAGGCTGCTCACACACCTCGAGGCTCAGCGCCTCGAGTCCTCGCAGCGCGGAGCGGGCAGTGGCCTCACTCCAGCCGCCGTTCGCATCGATGCGGATCTGCACGTTCGGCCCCACGGCACGGCGCACGGCGAGCAGGCGCTGCGCTTCGATCGCCAAGGGCCGCGCCGCGACCTTGAGCTTCACCACGCGAAAGCCGTCACGCACCGCGCGTTCGGCCGAAGCAGCGAGGCCCGCAGCGTCATCGCCTTCGAGCAGCGCGTTGACCACGAAGTGTGAACGGAGCACGGGCCCCAGCAGCGTCGCGACCAGCACACCCTTGCGCAAGGCGAGGTGCTCGAGCAGCGCGCACTCCGCTGCGTGCCGCGCGGCCGGAGTCGAAGCGAGCCCCTCGATGGCCTGCGCGATCTCTTCAACCGTGTCGGGCGCCTTGACGATCTCGAAACGTTGCAGCGCCGCGAGCGCCGCTTCCAAAGTCTCCGTGCCGAACGAGGCCATCGGCATCGCATCACCACGACCGCGCACCCCGTCGGCGACCAAGGCGACCTTGAAACCCACGCGTTCATCCATCGGGCCACGGGCCGTCTGAATGGGCTTCTTGAGCCAGAGCGTGAAGGGCTCGATCTCGAGCTTCATTGAGTCAGTCCTGCGGCAAAGAGGAGTCCGAAGATCAACTGCAGGCGCGCCGTGCCCGCGAGCGCCGCGTTCAACGCAGAGCCCGTCTGATTGAACAGCAACTTCAGCGGTGGAATCGCGAGCGGAATGGCGAGCCAGCTGAGCATCACGAACGGGCTCGCTGCGCCCGATAGCCAAAGCCCCAGCGGCAGCAAGGCGCTGACCACCAGGCAGGCCACGTACTCGGCCTTGCCGAACGACGCGCCGAACCGAACCACGAGCGTCTTCTTGCCCGCAGCCGCGTCGGTCTTCTCGTCACGCGTGTTGTTCACCGCGAGCAAGGCAACGCCGAGCAAACCAACCGGAATCGCCGCGAGCAACGCAGTCACGGGCAGCGTGCGCGCTTGCACGAAGTAGGTGCCGCCCACCGCGACGAAGCCGAAGAACACGAGCACGAAGACGTCACCGAGCCCGTTGTACGCGAGGGGGAAAGGGCCACCCGTGTACGCGTAGCCCGCGGTCAGGGAGCAGAGCCCGATCACCACCAGCGGCCAGCCGGCAACCCAGACCAGGTACAGGCCGACGCAGAACGCGAGCGCAAAGCAGGTCATTGCGCCCATGAAGACGGCGCGAGGCGAGAGCCACCCTTGCTGCGTCGCGCGTGGTGGTCCGAGTCGATCGGCCGTGTCGGCCCCGCGTTTGAAGTCGAAGTAGTCGTTCACCAGGTTGGTGCCGACCTGAATGAACAGCGCGCCGATCAACGCAGCGAGCGCCGGCAGCAGCGCGAACAGGTGGTCGCGATACGCCAGCGCTGAACCGACAGCGACGGGCACGAGACCCGCCACCAATGTGCGGGGCCGCGTGGCGAGAAACCAGGCTGCGAGGGTCGAAGGTCGGCTCACGGAGCCAACCCCTCTGGCTCAGAAAGCCACCTCGGCGCGAGGAAAGATGTCAGCTCGGCCGAGTACGCCGCCGGACACTCGAGGTGCGGTGCATGGCCGGAGCCGGCGAAGGTGACGCGCCAACCCATCGGCAGATCCATCGCCATCTGGCGCGCGAGGCGGGTGTACTTCGCGTCTTGCGCGCCGGTCATGAGCAAGGTGGGAATTCGCAGGCCCTGCAACGACGGCCAGAGATCGGGCTGTGCACCCTGCCCCAGGTGCCGCAGCGCAGAGGCCAGACCTTCGGCCGTGTGGCTCGAACGGCGCGCACGCAGCGCCTGCTGTTCGACCATCGGCAACGCTCTGAGGCCATCGAACATCGGCAGCGATTCCCAATGAGCCACGAAGGCGTCGACGCCGCTCGCGCTGATCAGCTCGGCGAGCGACTCGTCAGCCCGTCTTCGCAGCACGCGATCGTGACGGCGACGCAGGCCGGGCGCGCAGGATTCGAGCACCAGGCGCTCCACCCGGTTCGGGGCAGCCGCGGCCACCGCGAGCGCGAGCCGGGCGCCCTGCGAGTAGCCGATCAAGACGGTGCGAGCTGAGAGCAACTGGCTGATCGCCTCGACCGTGTCGTCCCAGCTCGCGCCCGGAGTCTCGCCGTGCCCAGGCAACTCGACGCAGGTCGCGCTGAGCAGATCGCCGAGGCGCGGCTCGAGGTGATCGAACGACCGCGCAGACCCGGTGAAGCCGTGCAGGAAGAGCGCCTCCGTGGCCCCGGTTCCCCAGCTCGTGGTCTTGAGCTTCATGCGGCCACCTCGGCGAGCTTCGCGAAGAGGGCGCGGTGGGCGTCGACGTTTTCGCTGCGCTGCGTGCGGACCTCGATCAGGTGCAGCCCGCCTTCGAGGCAGCGCGTCACCGTTCGGCCGAAGGTGGTCAGATCCGTCGGTCGGTGAAGGGTCGCGTTGGCCAGCGCGGCGACGTGGGTGAGGTCGACCCCGTGCGGGGTGCCGAAGAGCTCTTCGAAGTGCGGCGTGCGGCCGGCGATCGGGAGGAAGTGGAAGATGCCCCCGCCGTCGTTGTTCACCACGACCACCGTGAGGGAGAGGTGGTGACGACGCGCGATCAGCAGGCCAGAGAGATCGTGCAGCGTCGCCACGTCGCCTATCAGCAGCGCGGTCGGGCGGTTCATTCCAGCGGCGACTCCGAGGGCGGTCGAGGTGATTCCGTCGATGCCGTTCACGCCGCGGTTCGTGAAGACTCGCAGCTCGTGCGGGCTCGTCGAGAAGGCGTCGACGTCGCGGATCGGCATGGAGCTGGAGAGGAAGACGGCGGTCCCTGGCGGCAGCGCGGCGATGAACTCTCTGGCGATCAGCGGCTCGATGATTTCTTTCGGGGTCTCGGTGAGTGCTTTGTGCACGGCGTCTTGCGACTTTTTCCAACTTTGGTGCCAGGCCGTCCCCTCACCCCGACCCGCTCCCCCGAGGGGAGAGGGAGTGAAGTGGATCAGCTGTTCCACCCGATGTTGAGGATCGAACTGCGCTCCGTCGTCGGTGAACTGGAAGATCCTCGCGCCGCAGGTGTCGAGCCAGGCTTGCGGGGCCTTCGCGGTCAGACCGCCCCCGAAACGCAGCACCACGTCGGGCTTCATCGAGGCCGCAAACTTCGGATTTCGAAGCAGCGTGTCGAGCACCGTGATCGCCTGGGGGAAACCAAAGCGCGCGTTCGAGGCCGCTTCTGCGACCACCGGGAAACCCAGCCGCGTGCCGAGCTCGTGCACCCAGGTTCCAAAATCGTCGTTCCGCTCACGGGGCCCGCAGACGATGAGGCCGCGCTTCGCCCCCGCGATCGCCGCGTTCACCACCGAAAGATTGGGGCTCACCAGGACCTGCGCAAAAGAAGTCGAGACCGGATCGAGCACCAACGCAGGCGAACCATCGATCGGCGCCAGAGGCTCGCGGAACGGAACGTTGAAGTGCACCGCGCCACGCGTCGAGCACGCCAGGTGCACCAGCCGAGAAGTGACGGCAGCCAGATGCGTCAGTCCGTCCTCGTCGGGCGCAGGCAACGCCTCAGCGCCTCGTACATAGCGGCCGAACAGGCCCACTTGCGAAATCGTCTGCGGCGCACCGAAGCCGTGCAGTTCCCACGGGCGATCCGCGGTCAGAAGGACCAACGGCGTGCCACCCTGAAAAGCCTCCATCACGGCCGGAAGGAAGTGCGCTCCCGCAGAGCCAGACGTGCACACCACCGCTGCTGGTGTTCCCGTCGACTTCGAGAGCCCGAGCGCGAAGAAGGCCGCGCTGCGTTCATCGATCACCGACCAGCACTTCACCTCGCTGCGATCCGCGAAGGCCAACGCGAGCGGCGTCGAGCGGCTGCCGGGCGCGATCACCGCGTGCCGCACGCCTCCCCCCACGAGCGCGCCGACCAACGTCGCGGCCCAGCGCTGGTTGAGGTTCTCACTCATCGTGAACTCCGAGCGCAGGCAGCATCGCTTTCGACTTGCGCTCCGTCTCCAGCCACTCCGCTTCGGCCGTGCTGCCCGCCACGATGCCGGCGCCCACGAAGACCTGTGCACGCGAGCCCGAGATCAACGCCGAACGAAGCGCGACCGCCAGCGTGAGCCCACCCGGGCCCATCGTGCCCACCGCGCCCGTGTACCAACCGCGCGAGAAGCCCTCGTTGATGCGCAGCCATTCCAGCGCCGCGGCGCGTGAACGACCTGCGACCGCCGGCGTGGGGTGCAGCGCTCGCGCGACGTCGAGCGGCCGAATGCCCGGCTTCAGCTTCGCCTGAATCGGCGTGAACAGATGGTCGACGTTGGCCAGCACCTTGACCCGTGGAATCGCGGCCACCTTGAGCTCTGCCGCAAACGGAGTGAGCGACTCACGAATGCCGTCCACCACCGACTGATGCTCGCGGCGATCCTTGTCGCTCTGCATCAGACGGAAGCCGTCGCCGCCCGCCGCCGTGCCCGCCAGGGCGTCGGTCGAGAAGGCGCTGCCACAGGCCTCGCACAACGACTCTGGTGAGGCCCCGACGAAAGCCCGCCCATCACGGCCTCGCACCAGAAACGACCAGCACTGCCGGTGCCGCGCCTCGAGCGACTTGAGCACCGCCCGCTCAGCGAAGGGTTGATCGCACTCGAGCTCGATCACCCGAGCCAGCACCACCTTCTCGAACCTGCCGCTGGCGATCGCGCCGAGCGCCGACTCGACCCGCGCATCCCAGAACTTCCGGCTGCCGGGAATCACGCGCGCCTTTGCAGAGCTGGTGATGGCCTCGACCTCTTGCACCCGATCGAGCCGTGCCTCGAGCGCCTTGACCGAGGTGCCCGCGGGCCCGAACGCCGCCATCCACGGCCGCGAGCCATCCCACCAGGCGAGCACTTCGGGAAGAACCCAGCGCTCGGCGTCGAACCCATCCCATGAGCGTTCGGGCTCGAAGGCCCACCCCCCGAACCACGGCCCCGGCGGCGCGACGGCAGGCTGCATGGAAAGCCAGGTGACATCGCCGCCCCCCTCTCCTGCAACCCCCAGGCCTGTGACATGAAGAGATCGAGATGGGTTCGACCAGAACATCGAAAGAGGTTCGGGCCCCAACCGGAGCAACGCGCCGATGTGTGCGGGTCGCGCGATGCCCACGTACTGCATTCTGGAGAGTTCGTTCCCCACGGCGCAGTTGTCTTCTAAGGCATTGCCGCTATAGATGCATCACCAAGTTCAAAACGGCTTGAACTGGTTGAACAGGAGCACGCATGGCGGCGCATGAGGCGACGAAGGTGCTGAGAGCGGCGGGTGAAGCGACGATCGAGGTCTCGCTCGGCTTGGGCGTCACGGTGGGTGATGGCCGCTTCACGGTCATCGCAGGCCCCTGCGCGTTGGAGAACGCGGACCAGGTCGAGAAGTCGGCCACCGCGGTGAAGCAGGCCGGCGCGCACGTGCTTCGGGGTGGCGCGTTCAAGCCCCGCACGTCTCCCTACGCGTTCCAGGGACTGGGAGAGATGGGGCTCAAGCTGCTCGCCGAACAGGGCAAGCGCCACCGCATGCCGGTGATCTCCGAGGTGATGGACGTCAGCCAGCTCTCTTTGATGATGGACTACGTCGACGTGCTGCAGATCGGCGCGCGCAACATGCACAACTTCTCGCTGCTGCGTGAGGTCGCGAAGACCCAGCGCCCGGTGGTGCTCAAGCGCGGCTTCGGCGCGACGCTCGAGGAATGGCTGCACGCGGCCGAGTACCTGCTCGCCGGTGGCAACGACCAGGTGATCCTCTGCGAGCGCGGCATTCGCAGCTTCGACAATACCTTGCGCAACACGCTCGATCTCGCGGGCATGGCCTGGGTCAAGGAGCGCTCGAAGTTGCCGGTGATCGTCGATCCCTCGCACTCCACCGGGGTTCGTTCACTGGTGATCCCCATGGCGCTGGCGGCCGCGGCAGCCGGAGCCGATGGCTTGATGGTCGAGGTGCACCCCACCCCCGAGACCGCGTTGTGTGACGGGCCTCAGGCGCTCACGCCGGCGATGTTCGGCTCGTTGATGCAGACGTTGCCCGGCTTGCTCCAGGCGACGGGCCGGAAACTCTCGGGCCACGAGGCCCTCACCGCGGTGGGCTCATGAGCGAACAGGTTCACCAGATGTTCACGCAGATAGCGCCCCGGTACGACGCGACCAACGACGTGCTCTCGATGGGCGTTCACCGCATCTGGCGCCGGCTGGCCGTGAAACGTTCGGGGGCTCGAGCCGGCGACTCGGTGCTCGACTGCGCCACCGGTACCGGCGATCTCGCGCTCGCCTTCAAGCGGGCGGTGGGCCCGACAGGGGTGGTGATCGGCACCGACTTCAACGCGGGCATGCTGAGCTTCGCCCCCAAGAAGGCGGCCGACGCGGGCCTCGACGTGAAGTTCGAAGTGGCCGACGCGATGAAGCTTCCCTACGAGTCGTCGCGCTTCACCGTGGCGTCGATCTCGTTCGGCATCCGCAACGTGGATGATCCCAAGGCGTGCGTGGCGGAACTGGCGCGCGTGGTGAAACCTGGGGGCCGCGTGGTGGTGCTCGAGTTCGGCCAGCCCAAGGGGCTCTTCGGCGCGTTGTTTCGATTCTACGCGAAGCACATCATGCCGCTGCTCGGTCAGATGCTCACCGGCAGCCGCGCGGCCTACGAGTACCTGCCGCGCACGATGGCCGCGTTCCCCGCGGGCGAGCGGTTCACCGCGATGATGAACGAGACCGGGAAGTACGCGAAGGCGGAGGCGCACCCGCTGCTCTGGGGTCTGGCTTACGTCTACGTCGGCACGGTCAGCTGAGCTTTCAACCTCTCCCTGCACGCGGGGAGAGGTCGGTCCGAAGGACCGGGTGTGGGGCCCACTCCCGTGCCCGGAGGCCCCTCACGGATCCATCGCCTGCTTCGCCACGTCATACCGGAACCCAGCGCGCATCAGCACCGCCAGATCCTTCTGCCGTCGCGCCAGATCCACCCCCAGCCGCTTTTTCTTCACGACAGCCCGAGCCTCCTCGAGCCCGCGCGCCGGAGTCGCCTTCTTTTCCACCACCACGTCGGGAACGAAGGCCCCCGGAAACGCGATCACCTGGCCTTCGCCTGACGAGCCCATCGACTGACCAGCGCGTGGCACGAGCTGCACCACCCGCCCCTGCTCGACAGCCTCGACCAGCTCTTCCTCAGCCGCCGCTTTCAGCGCGCGCCGGGCCAGGTCAGACCCAAACCCCGCCCGCATCAGCACCGCAAAGTCCTTTTGCTTCCGCTCGGGATCACGCCCGAGGCGTTTGCGCTTCACCAGCATGCACGCGGCCTCGAACTCCTGCTCTGGCGTGCTGACGGCCGACTTCGCCGCGAGCGCGGGCTCGATGCCCTTCTCGCGAAGCTTCATCTGAATCACCCGGCTGCTCTTGCCCTGCCGATGGAGCGAGGCGGTCTTCGACTCCGCGAACCGCGCATCATCGACGTACCCGTTCTTCTCCATGTGAGCGACCACGCCGTCGACGATCGCCTTCATCGCCGCGGGGTCCCCGCCCTTGGCCCGCAGCGCCAGCTTCACCTTGCGCTCGAGCATCTGCACCAGCCCCTTGCGGCTGGCGGAGTGCTTGCGCAGGTAGAACAGCGCCACGTTGGTGAGCGACTTTTCGGAAAGGTGTTTCACGAGTCAGAACGTCTACTCCACCAGGCAGACAACCGCTCAGCGCTGGGGCGACCTCGGCCACGGCAATCGCAATGCCCTCTCAGCTATGGTGCCGGTGATGGACACTCAGGACTTGAGGTTGGCGCTGCGGCGGTCGGCCCCACCACGCTCCCTGGAAGGCTCTGCCGGGTACCTGCTCGGCGCCCGCATTCCCTTTCGGATGGGGATGGCGGGTGCGCTGCTGTTCGTGCTGCCCTTCATGGCGATCACCGTGACCGGGCCCAACTCGATCGAGCAGATGATTGGCACCATCGCCGGTCAGTTGCTGATCTGGGTGCTGCCTCCCGTCTTCTTTCTGCGTCACCGCATGAAGTACATCGACCGGCTGTGGTGCGAAGGCCAGGTGGTGCAAGGCGTGCTGCTGGCCGAACACCTCTTCACGCTCAAGAACGGCAAAGAGAGCGACACGGGGAGCTACAAGGTCGGCTTCACCACTCCCGAAGGGCAGCAGCGCTCGGCGACCTTCCTCGCGGAGAGGATCGACTTCCCACCGGGCCAACCGCCGCTGATCCTCGCGCTGGACGACGTTCCCCACCGGGCGGGCCTCGTCGGTGCCCGTCATTTGATCATCGGCAAGGTCGTCCCAGTCCTCGCGGAGATCACCACCTGATCACCAGGCAAGCTCGCTGGGCACTGAGGGCAACTCCACGGTGGTCACCGGCAGCGGACCTGGTGCTCGACCTGCTTCACGCCATCGTCGTCGACCTCACAGCGAACGGCCAAGCGCACGCTGGTGGGCTCCAGCCAGGTGAACTCCGAGGGCAGGTCCTTCCACGCAGGTGCCTGGGGGCCGCTGAGCTGGAGATCGATCAGCTCGAGCCGCCAGGCCTTGCGAGGACAGGAACAAGGTGCGCTGGAAAAACTCGACGGGCTGCTGCGCCAGGCCAGGAAGCAGGAAAAATGGGACGAGACCACCGTCTCTTGGTGCAGCTCCCCGCAAGACGGTGATCGGTAGAGGTTGACCGGGCAGCGTCGCCGCCGGTTGGGCCGAGTCAGGCCGGGAGCACCGCCACCACCGAGGTGGAGTTGTGGAAGCCGCTGGCCTGGTTCTGGGTCATGGCGATCTCCCCGTACGTCTCCCAGCCCGTGATGGGCACGCCAGCGCCCACCACCCCGGCGATCACCTCGACCTGCCGCTGGTAGAGGTCGCCCAGGAAGATGCGCCGGCAGATGCAGTCGAACACGATGACGCCCGCGGGGGAGCCCCCCTTGAGCGCGGCCACCGCGGCCTCCGCCGCCGCTTGGGTGGCGGCCACGAGGTTGTCGGCCGTGCCCTCCATGATGCACACCGCCATGCCGGTGGGCACCTCGGTGGCCATCAGCAACGAGCCGTCGGCATTGGCCGAGAGCGGGGCGCGGATCTTGTGGCCGTCGGGGGTCACCATGCCCAGCTCGTTGACCATCATGAACTGGTTGCGGTTGGCGTCGGTCAGCTCGATGCCGCGCGACCTGGCGAACTCGCGGTAGGCCTCGAAGGCCGGCTTGCCGTCGATCTCGATCAGCGAGCCGCCCTTCGCCTTGGTGACCACTTTGGGCGTGGTGGCGGCGGTCAGCCCGTGCTTGACGCCCAGGCCGATGGGCGTGCGGGTGAAGACGGTGGCGACCGCCAGGCAGTCGTCCTGGAAGGCGTCGTTGAAGAGCACCTGCGTCTTCACGAACTGGGCGGCATCGGCTGCCGCGCCGCCGACCACCTGAGCCAGCGAGTTGGTGGCCTGGTGTACGCGCTCGACCAGCTCCTCGCCGTTGCCCGCCAGCCCGTCGGTGAGCAGAAAGACAGTGGCCGAGCCGAAGCCCTCGGCCCGGGCGTTTCGGTAGGCCTGGGGGAAGTGGGCCATGGCGCTGTCCACCGCCGCCTGCTGATCACCGCGCAGGCCACGGCCCACGCCGGTGGCCACCCGCATCGCGTCGCCGCCCAGCGCGATCACCGCCACCGACTCGTGCCCCAGGGCCTTGTCGGTGAACTCGCCGGCGCTCGAGCACCCCAGCAGCGGCGTGCTGCCCGTCACCCGGCGAATGCCCTCCACCAGGCGGCCGTAGTCGTACGAGGGGGCCGCGAAGGTGAGGAACAGGCGCGGAGCGGCGCCGCCCAACCCCCCCAGCGCTTCGCGAGCCGCCGCCTCACCTGCCACGACGGGGTCAGAATTCTTCGAATAACCAGAGCCAGTTCGATTCATGTGGGGGACTCCTCCTGCGGGGTGAGCGATACAGTGTAGACTTCAGGCCATCAGCGCAGGGCTGTAGAATAGAGGTTTGATGGAAGTTCTTCTCGTCGATGACATGTTGGCCATTCGAGCTTTATTGCGAGTGTACTTGATGGGGTTCAAGTTCACGTTCGTAGAGGCTAAGAATGGCGCCGAGGCGCTGAGCGCGGCGCGGAACCGGCCCCCGGGGTTGATCATCACCGACGTGCAGATGCCGGTCATGGACGGCATCGAGTTGCTCGAATCGGTGCGGGCCGACCCGACCCTGGCTCACATTCCGGTGATCGTCTTGAGCAGCGCCGACGAGCGGGAGAACCCGCGCGTCAAGCAACTCGACCCCGCCCGTACGTCCTTCGCCCTCAAGCCAATCAACCCCGCCGCTCTCCAGGACGCCGTTCGCAAGGCGCTCAGCCTCGGAAATTGAGCACTCCCATGCCCCGGCCCTCGCCCCTCTTCTCGCCCGCTGAGCTCGCGGCCATCCTCCTGGAGACCGCGTCCGAGGTGCGCGGCGGGCTGCCAGCCGCGCGCGAGGCTCTGGCTGCGGATGGGCCGGTCGAGGCGGGGGGGCTGCTTCCCCTCCGCCGCCTCTTTCACAACGTAGCCGGGGTGATGCCGTCGCTGGGGTTCAGAGAGCTGGGCTTCCTCGGGCGGACCGGGGAAGCGCTGGTACGGCTGCTGCCGGATCACCCCGCGCTGCGGCCGCTGGTGGAAGAGATCCTGAACGAGGTGGCGGCCCTTGTTTTCGAGCTGCACGAGACGCCCCTGCCGACGCCCGGTCCCGCCCCGGTGGCCGCAGCCGCAGCCCCGGCCCCGGAGCACGAGGCCGCGCGCACCGTGCTGGTGGTGGACGACGACCCGGCCAGCACCCTGCTGGTGCAGGCCGCCCTCGCCTCGCTCGGCTTGCGGGTCATCGTGTGCAACTCGTCTGAGAAAGCCATCGCCCTGCTCGACGAGGAGCAGCCGGACCTCGCGATCCTCGACGTGCTGATGCCCGGGGTGGACGGCTTCGAGTTGTGCAGGCGCATCCGCCTGCGCAGCACGCAGCGGTACATGCCGATCCTCTTCCTCTCGGGGGCGACCGCGACCGAAGAGCGGGTGCGCGGGCTCTCGGTGGGTGGCGACGATTTCCTCCCCAAGCCCTTCGCGCCGCAGGAGCTGCGGGCCCGGGTGCAGACCCACCTTCAGCGGGTGGCCACCATGCGCGAGTTGTCGATCCGCGACGCGCTCACCCACGTCTACAACCGGGGCTACTTCGACGAGCGGCTAGCCTCCGAGACGCGGCGCAGCCGGCGCACGCGGAGCCCCTTCACCCTGGTGATGCTGGACATCGACCACTTCAAGAAGGTGAATGATCGCTACGGGCATCAGGCAGGCGACGCGGCGCTGATCCATTGTTCCCAGTTGCTCAGCGCGCAGTTCCGCGGCACCGACCTCATCTTTCGCTACGGGGGCGAGGAGTTCTCCGTGATCCTGGTGGGGACGGAAGGCGAAGCGGCTCGCCTCACCGTCGAGCGGGCCTGCGCTGCGGTGGCTCGGGCCCCGGTGCGTTACGCTGCTGAGTCGACCGCGCCCGTGGAGATCCTCCTGACCCTGAGCGCAGGCCTGTCCACCTCCCGCGACGCAGAGAGCCCAGAAGGGTTGATCGGCCGGGCCGACCGCGCGCTGTTCGCCGCCAAGGGCGGAGGGCGGAACCGGGTGTGCGCGGACGAGCCCACGGAGCCCACTCATGGCTGAGCCGCAAGCCGGCGAAGTGGCCCTCCTGGAGTTCCGTCTGGGCGGCAAACGGTTCGGCATCGCCTGCGAGCTGGTGGTCGAGATGTTGCCCCTGCTGCCCGTTCACACCCTGCCGGGCGCACCCGCCGTGCTCCTCGGGGTGGCGTCGGTGCGGGGGGAGCTGCTCCCTCTGCTCGACCCGCGGCCCCGGCTGGGCCTGCCGCGGTGGACCCCCTGCGTGAGCGCCCACATCATCTCGGTGCGAGCGGCCGGCCGCTCGCTGGGCCTGGTGGTGGACTCGGGGGAAGAGGTCTTCACGGTGCCCTGGAAGGCCGTGTGCCGACCCGGCGACCTCGAGCCGCGGGTGCCCTACACGCTGGGCGTGGTGCAGCGGCCCGACGGTCAGGTGCTGGTCGTCGACGTGGACGCCCTGGTGACACACGACGAGTGGACAGGAGTGGTTCATGCCATCGACGCCGGTTCCTGACCTTCCGGCCGCGCGGTCGCTCGCCGACCGACTGGGGCTGCGTGCCGAGGCCCGATCGCTGGCGGCGGTGGCCGAGGCGGTGGCGCGGCTGAGCGCCGAGCGCCACCTCTCGGGGGCCGAGGTGTACGCCCGCTGCCGCACCGAGCCGCTCGACTCGGGGCTGGTGGCGCAAGTGGCCGAGCACCTGTCCATCTCCGAGTCGAGCTTCTTCCGCCACCAGGCGCACTTCGAGGCCATCGAACGCACCGTCATCCCCGCGGTGCGCCGGGCCCGGCCCGACGGTGGGATGCGGGTGCTCTCAGCGGGCTGCGCCAAGGGCGAAGAGCTGTACTCCCTGGCCATCGCCTGCGAGCGCGCCTGGCCGGGGGGCCGGCACAGGGTGGTGGGGGTCGACCTGTGCGAGGCCTCGCTGAAGGCCGCGCGGGCCGGCCGCTACCGTCCCTGGTCGTTGCGCGGCCTCGACCCCACCTCTCTGGTCCCGTGGCTCTCGCCGTCGGGCGTCGACACCTGGGACGTCAGCCCGGCGTTGCGCGCCAGGGTGGAGCTCCTCTACGGAAACCTGCTCGCCCCGCCCGCTGCGCTGATCCAGCGGGCGCCCTTCGATCTCATCTTCTGCCGCAACGTGCTCATCTACTTCAGCCCGGCTGCGGGCCGGACGATGGTGGCTGGCCTGGCCCGGCTGCTCACGTCCGAAGGTTCCCTGGTGGTCGGCCCTGCGGATCACGACTTCTGTTCGCTGCAGGTCAGCTCTTTGGCGCAAGGCGTCTATTTCTACGGCGCGCGAACGGCGGGTGAGGCGCAGCCCGTGCCCGTGCCCATGCCGAGTCCGCCGGCGCCGGCGCCGCCGCCGACGGTGACCCCGCTCCAGAGCGCCCCGGCGCCCGCGCGGGCCCCGGCCACGGAGCGCTACGAGGAGCTCCTGGGGCAGGGGCGCGACGCGCGGGACGCGGGCCAGGCCGAAGGCGCGCTGCAGCTCTTCGACCAGACCATCGCGCTCATCCCCGCGCGGCCCGAAGGCTACTTCGAGCAGGCCTTGCTGCTCAACGAACGGCGCCTCTTCGAGCCGGCCCGCGCGATGCTCGAGCGGGCCCTGTACCTCGACCCCTGCTTCGTGCCGGCCCAGGTGCTGCTCGCGCGCGTGCTGGGCGCGGCCGGTCAGCCCGGCCGCGCGCGCGCCCTCCTCAAGGACCTGGAGTCATCGCTGCGCGAGGCCCCCGCGGCGCAGCCGGTCAACGGCTGGGCCGAGATGACTGCGGGCGCCCTGCTCAAGAGCTGCCAGAGGCTGCTGCGTGGCGACCTGCCCGGAAGCGCCTGAAATGAGCCTGCCCTTGACCCCAGCAGAACTCCACCAACTCGAGCAGAGAGGCGCCCGGCTGGCGCGCAGACCGAGCGGGCAGGCCGAGCATGCGGAGCGCTTCGTGGCCTTCCGCCGCGGCGAGACCCGCTATGCGCTGCCCGCCGCGATGCTGCGCGGCGTGCGCCCGCTGCCCGGGCCGACCCTGCTCCCGCGGCTGCCCGCGCACGTGCTGGGGGTGGTCAACCTGGGCGGCCGCCCCCTGGGCGTCTTCGACCTCGCGCGGCTGGAGCACCCGCAAGCGCCAGCGCCGACAGCGCCCTGGGCCCTGTGGCTGTCCGACGGCCCCCGCAGCCTGGTGCTGGTGGCCGACGAGGTGCTGGAGGTGCTAGACGTACCCGACGCCCAGCTGGCCGCCCTCGTGCGCGGTGCCTTCTCGGGCCGACTGGCCAACCTCGCCCGCGCCATTCTCCCAGGTCCTCTCGTCGTGCTCGACAGCGCGTTGCTCCTCAACCCCGAATTATTCCGTATCCCCTGAAAGGACCTCCTTGCCCTCACCCACCAAGACCAGGCGGCCGAAGCCCGCCGCGCCGAAGCCTTCGACGTCCGTCGACCTGAAGGCCGCGGTGCAAGACCTGCTCAGCTCCGGCACCGAGATCGCCATCACCACCAGGCAGCAGTCGGCGGCGATGACTCAGGCCTCTCAGTCGGTCGCAGACGTCACCACGACCGTCGAAGAGCTCAACCAGATCTCCACCCAGAACGTAGAAAAGATCGACTCGATCATCCAGGTGGCCGAGAAGTCCGAGCAGATCTCGCAAGAGGGCCAGCAGTCGGTGGCCGGAGCCATCGGTGAGATGGAGCTGCTCAAGCAGCAGGTGGCCTCCATCGCGGCCACGGTGCTCGCGCTCTCGCAGCAGACCCAACAGATAGGCGACATCATCGCCTCGGTGAACGAGATCGCCGAGCAGTCGAAACTGCTGGCCCTCAACGCGTCGATCGAAGCGGCGCGGGCGGGTGAGCAGGGCCGGGGCTTCGGCGTGGTGGCCACGGAGATCCGCGCGCTGGCCGAGCAGTCGAAGCAGGCCACGGTGCAGGTCCGCAACATCCTCCTCGACATCCAGAAGGCGACGCAGACGGCGGTGGTGGTCTCCGACGAAGGCAACAAGCGCGCCGAGGCAGGCGTGGTGCGGGTGCGCAGCATCGGCGAGAAGCTGGGCCAGCTGGCCTACGTCATCTCGCAGACGACGCGCGCCTCGAAGCAGATTTCCACGTCGATCAAGCAGCAGCGCTCGGGCCTCGAGCAGATCCTCAGCGCCATGAAGGGCATCAGCCAGGTGGTCTCGGAGACGGCCCTGGGGGTGCAAGAGATCGACCGCACCATGGGGGGCCTCGCGCAGGCCTGCGACAGGATCGACCGGCTGACCAACGAGGAGTCTCCGGTCGCATGACGACGGAGGATCCGCTCGAGGAGGTGCGGCTGATCTTCCGCGAGGAGGGGAAGGAGCTGCTCGCCCGCCTCGACGAGGGAGTGCTGGCCCTGGCGCGCGCTGAGCCCCTGGCCCGGCCCCCGATCGTCGAGGAGATGATGCGCGTGACCCACAACCTCAAGGGCGCCGCGGGGTCCCTCGGGCTCAAGGCCACCGCCGACCTCTCGCACGCGCTGGAGAGCCTGCTGCGGCATCCCTCAGGGTTGCAGGGCAACGCCACCTTCGATCTGCTGCACGAGAGCATCGACGCCCTGGTGGGCTCGCTGGAAGATCGCCGCATCAGCCCCCAGGGCACCGCCGCGCTCGCAGCGCTGGAGCGGTTGCTGGAGCAGCTCAGCGGCGCGCCGGCGTGGCCACCGCCCAGCGCCGCGGCCCCACCAACCGCCGCGCTCCGGCCGGCCACCACGGCGACCTCGGCCGAGGCGCGCGCCGACGAGTCCACCCGAATCCCCCTGGCGCGGCTCTCAGAGCTGATGCTGGAGGTGGGCGAGGTTTCGCTGCGGCTCCAGGGCGCCGCAGAGCGCACCCGGCCCCTGCGTGAACTCGCCCGGCAGCTGACCCACCTCGGCCAGCAGCTCAAGAGCGAGCTGGGCGCGCACTCGCACCTGGTGGTCCAGCTGGCGGCGACCGAGCGCGGCATCGGCGCGGCCCTCACTCAGTTGGAGGCCGAGGCGGCGCGGGACCAGGTCGCCGGCGAGGCGCTGCACACGTCGGTGCGCACGCTGCGGTTGCGACCCCTTTCCACCCTCTTTCGCCAGGTGCCGCGCATGGCGCGCGATCTGGGCCGGGCGCTCGGCAAGGAAGTGCAGGTCACCGTGAGCGGCGCGTCGCTCGAGGTCGAGAAGAACGTGCTGGACGTGCTCGCGGACGCGCTGCTGCACCTGGTGCGGAACGGAATGGATCACGGCCTGGAGGCGCCCGCCGAGCGGCTGGCCCGCAACAAGCCCGCGCAGGGGCAGCTGCACCTCAGCGCCCGGGTGCAGGGGAGCTGGCTGGTGGTTGAGCTCGCCGATGACGGCGGCGGGGTCGACCCGCACCGGGTGCGCCGGGCCGCGGTGGCCGAAGGGTTCCTCTCGGAGGCCCAGGCCAGGGCGTTGTCTGACGAAGCGGCCAACGAGCTCATCTTCCGCCCCGGGCTGTCCACCAAGGAGACAGCCAGCCAGGTGTCGGGCCGGGGTGTGGGCCTCGACGCGGTTCGCAGTCAGGTCGAAGCCTGCAACGGGACCATCCGCGTGGAGAGCCGCGCCGGGCAGGGCACCACCTTCGTGTTACTCCTGCCGCTGCAGACGCACCGCACCCACGTGTTGCTGCTGCGCCTGGGGGCAGAGCGGCTGGCGCTCCCCAGCCAGTCGATCTGGAAGGTGGCGCGCGGAGGTCAGCGCAGCGTCGAGCTGTCGGGCCAAGCCTACTTGATGATCGACCAGGTGGCGGTGCCCATCGTGCAGCTCAGCGCGCTCTTGTGGGGCAGCGCGCCCAGCCGGCCCTCCGAGTCAGCCTCGCTGGTGGTGCTCCGGCACCTGGGGCGCGCGGTGGCGTTCGCGGTGGACGAGCTGCTGCACGACGAGGTGGTGGTGGTGCGCGAGCTGGAGAAACCGCTGGTGGCCCCGCCGCTGGTGGCCGGAGTGGCCCTGCGCAGCGCGGGAGAGGTCACCTGCGTGCTCAACCCCGTGGAGCTGGTTCGGGTGGCCGGCGTGCACGCGCCCCTCGCCGCGCCGGCCGAGGTCAAGAGCGCGCCCGCACGCGCCCGCCGCGTGCTGGTGGTGGACGACTCGTTCACCCTCCGCGCGCTGGAGAAGAGCATTTTGGAGATGGCTGGCTACTCGGTGCTGCTGGCCAGCGATGGGGAAGAGGCCCTGGCGCTGCTGGAGCGGGAGGCCGTCGACGTGGTGGTCTCCGACGTGAACATGCCGCGGCGCGACGGCTTCGAGCTGCTGAGCGCCGTGCGTCAGAGCCCGCGGCTGAGGGAGCTGCCCTTCATTCTCGTCACGTCCCGGTCGAGCGACGCGGATCGAAGGCGGGGCCTCGAGCTGGGGGCCTCCGCGTACGTGGTGAAGAGTGAGTTCGATCAAGAGATTCTGGTGGACGCCGTGGCCAGGCTGGCGGGGTAACGCATGCCGGGTCTTCGGCTGGTGCTGCTGGAGTCGTTCGAGGAGGACGTCAAGGCGACAGCGCGCGTGCTGGCGCTCGAGTCGGGGCTCAAGGTGGTGGCCAGCGCCACCCAGTTCGACG
Organism: Archangium sp.; assembly: GCA_043773025.1. Taxonomy (GTDB): domain Bacteria; phylum Myxococcota; class Myxococcia; order Myxococcales; family Myxococcaceae; genus Archangium_A. The sequence goes on along the minus strand of JAYVFP010000238.1, from coordinate 11,222 downwards.
CGCTGGGCCCCCTGGTGGAGGCCCACCGGCCAGACCTGGTGTTGGTGGATCTCGCGCTCCTCGGCCGGGGCAGCCGTCGCCAGTCGATCGCCCGCTGGGTGGCCACGGGGGTGCGCGTCGTGATCCTCACCGACCAGGTCGACGCCGCCACGCCCACCGCCCGCGCGGAGGCAGCCCGGGCGTTGATCGAAGGCGCGCTCGACGTGCTGTTTCGCCCGCCCTCCGGGGGAGGCGCCGAGGCCGAGCCCGCGCGCCACGCCTTCCACGCACAGCTCGTGGCCCTGGGCCGCGCCGGGCACCGACCTCGACCTGCGAACAGCCCCGCGCCGGCCCTCGAGCCCCAGGGCGGAAGAGAACGGGTGGTGGTGGTCGGCGTCATCGCCTCGACCGGCGGCCCCACCGCGCTGGCGGAGTTGCTCGAAGCGCCGCTCGTGCCGCCGGTACTGGTGGCGCTGCACATGCCTGCCGGCTTCGCGCGAGGCATCGTGCGCACCCTGCGGCAGGTGACGAAGCGCGACGTATCGCTGGCTGAAGACGGGGCGAGGGCCGAGCCCGGGCGCATCTACCTGGCCCCCGACGGAGCGGACCTCGGAGTGAGCCGCGAACTCCGCCTGACGATCGGCGTGCGCACCAACAGGCCGCCCCACCCCAGCGGCAGCGTGCTGCTGGGCGACCTGGCCGCCTTCGGCAAGAGCGCAGTGGGCGTGGTGCTGACGGGCATGGGTGATGACGGGCTGGTCGGTGCCCGGCTGCTGCGCGCGGCCGGCGGCCGGCTGCTGGCGCAGGACCGCGCCTCCTGCGTGGTGTTCGGCATGCCGGGGGTGGTGGTCGCCGAAGGCCTGGCCGAGCAGGTGCTTCCACCCCGCGAACTCGCCCGGCAGCTCCGTGAGTGGACCACCTGACGGCGGGCGCGCTCTGAGTATCGGAGACGGGCCGTCGCCCTGCGAGGTCACTGAGCGCAGGGAAGCGTGAGCTTCGCGGAGGGCGATGGAGCGGCGGTCGCACCCCGCATCGGCCGCACTTCCAGACGTCCTCCCCGAATGTTCGCGCCCGAAGCGTGGCCCATTTCAATTTCGGGCGTCGCTTCGGCTGCTCTTGCTCGGCCGGACTCGGGCTCGGCGGCTTCTGAGTCGCGCACCTGTGCTTCCTGTGGCTGCTGGGCAGGCGTGCTCCGGCTGAGGAAGCACCCAGTCATGCGAGGCGGCACGCGCGGCTCAATGCCCGGTGCCCCAGAGGTGCCGTATCTCTGCTCTGGGTTTTCGAATACAGGCCCGCGCTGCCGCTCTTCCCGTTGATGGGCAGCTTCCCTGGAGCTCCACTTGATCAGCACCCGACTGTTGCCGATGACCGCTCTTGCCCTGGTGCTGGGCGGCTGCCCCCCGGCTGTTCCCGTCGAGACGTTCGCAGTGAGCGCTGGTGTCAATCGCTCGACCGCGGTGGGCACGGTCGTATTGCTCGGGGCCACCTCCACCGGAGGGAAGGCCGAGGTCACGTTTCGCTGGACGCTGGCGGAGCGACCCGTGGGCAGCGTCGCGATGCTGCTGGCCTCTGACGGGCTGCAGACCGAGTTGAACCCCGACCTCCCCGGCGCGTACCTCGTCCGGTTGGACGGCGTCGATGGCCAGCAGAAGGTCGCCAGCGCGACGATGACCATCACCGCCCAGTCGACCAACTCGACCGGGCCAGAGACGACGATCCTGACCGCGCCCCAGGACCCGACCAGCGCCACCACCGCCAGTTTCTTCTTCGTCGCCTCCGAGCCGGCCGCGACGTTCGTCTGTCAGCTCGATGCCGACCCCTCTGGGCCCTGCACGTCCCCTCGGGTTCTCACCGGCCTGAGCCGCGTCCGGCACACCTTCAAGGTCTTCGCCGTCGACGAGGCGGGCAATCCCGACCCGAGCCCCGCTGTCCACAGCTGGACGATCGACGAGACCACGCTCGACACAGTGCTCACCAATGGTCCGGCCGACCTGAGCGCGTCGACCTCAGCGACCTTCTGGTTCGTTGGTTCGAGCTTCGGGCTCAGCTTCCGCTGTCAGCTCGACTCGGGTGCGGAGAGCAGCTGTAGCTCGCCGCAGACCTACGTCGACCTGGCGGATGGCAGCCACTCGTTCCGGGTCAGGGCGACGGACGCCACGGGGGTCTTTGACCTCACTGCAGCGACGCGGGCCTGGACGGTGGACACGCTCCCTCCGCAGACCACCATCACCGCCCAGCCGGCGAACCCGAGCAACGTGACTGCGCCGACGATCTCCTTCAGCTCGAGCGAAGGAGGCGGGTTCTTCAACTGCCGAATCGACCTGGGCGTGTTCTCGCGCTGCGCCTCGCCGCTGTCGCTGGCGCCGCTTTCAGACGGTCAACACACCTTCCAGGTGATCTCCGTCGACGCTGCGGGAAACGCCGACCCCAACCCATCCTCGATCGTGTGGAGCGTGGACACGGTGACGCCGACCACCTGGCTCACCTCTGCTCCCGCGGCGCTGTCGACCACTCCTTCGCCTTCGTTCGGGTTCTCTGCGAGCGAGACGTCGACCTTCAGGTGCAGTCTGGACGGCGCGCCGCTGACGGCGTGCTCCGCGCCCTGGATGCTGTTCGCCTTGAGCGATGGCGCCCACTCGTTTTTGGTGATCGCGACCGACACCGCGACCAACGTCGACCCTGCCGGTGCGACGCACAACTGGACGATCGACGCCACCCCGCCCGATACCACGCTGGCCTCAGGTGCACCTTCGGGCAGCACCTCGCAAACCTCGGGGACGTTCACCTTCAGTTCCCCCGACCCCGCCGCGACCTTTCGGTGCCGGCCTGACTTGGGACCCACCGTCGACTGCACCTCACCGCAGACCGTCACCGGGCTGAGCGACGGGCCTCACTCGTTCACCATCACCGCGGTAGACTTGGCCGGGAATGTTGACCCCAGCCCGGCGACCACCGGCTGGACGGTCGACACGGTGCCCCCGAACACCGAGTTCTCTTCGACGCCTCCTGCGCTGGTCGCGAGCGCCACCGCTACCCTGTCGTTCTTCAGCACCGAGACCGGAAGCTTCCTGTGCACGCTGGACGGCGCCACCCCGGCCGCATGCGCCTCGCCGCAGGTCTACGCCGGGCTCGCCGACGGCCCGCACACCTTCGGGGTGCATGCGATTGACCTCGCGGGCAATGCCGACCCGAGCCCCTCGACCTGGGCCTGGACTGTGGACACCACGCCTCCGCTGGTTCCCACGGGCCTGACCGCGGTTCCAGGCAACCGGCAGATCACCGTCAACTTCGCCCCCGTCGCGGGCGCTACCAACTATAGCGTCCGCTACGACACGGACGACGGTAACCCTCCGTTCGCAAGCTCGGTCACCGTGATTGGCGGCACCACGCTGACCTCGCTCCTCAACTGCACCACCTACTACATCACCGTCAGCTCGCTGGACTCCCTGGGCAACGAGAGCGCCCTGGCTCCCGTGGTCCTGGCTGCGCCCACCCTTCCGGCTCCGACGGCACAGGTCGCCGGTGGGGGAGGCCTCATCAACGTGACGTGGGGCGCGGTGCCAAACGCCACGGGGTACCGCGTCAAGTACGGACCGACTGCCGGAGGTCCGTACGACGGCACCGCCGCGCTCAACGGCCCGTCCCCCGTGGCGGTCACCGGAACGACTGTCAGCTTGAGGGGGATTCCCGCGACGTCGACGCAGCACCTCAGGGTGACTGCGCTGCAGGGCAGCTGCGAGGGGCCGGGGTCGCCTGAGGCCCGCTCTTCGTCTTATCCCTGGCAATGGGTCAGCCCCACCCCGACAGGAAACGATCTCAATGCGGTGGACTGCACCAGCCCGACCAACTGCGTGGCCGTGGGCAGCATTGGCACCGCGCTGACCACCTCCACGGCAGGCACTGCCTGGGCACAGCAGAACGCCGGCACGGGGGGAACCATGGTGGAGCTGGACATGGTCGACGCCACCACCGGTTATTCGATCGTCGGCAGGGAGGTCTTCAAGACGACCAACGGGGGAGCGCAGTGGGCGCCCACCGCCACGGCTCCGAACTTTGGAGCGACGACCTGGTATGGGCTGAGCTTCGTCAGCGCCACCCAGGGCTTCGTGGTCGGTGACACCGGGGTGATTGCCTCGACCAGCAACGGGGGCGCCTCCTGGACCACGCTCAACTCCGGAACGATTGCCCGGCTCAACGCGGTCCACATGCTCGACGCGATCACCGGCTATGCCGTGGGTCAGTCGGGGAAAATCATCAAGACCACCGACGGGGCGAACTGGACGGCGCAAACCTCGCCGATCGCCTCGGAGTTCTTTTCCGTTCACTGCCAGAGCCCGACCTTGTGCCTCGCCGCAGGAACGAACGGCGGGCCGGGGGGAGAGTTGGTCCGGACGACTGACGGGACGACGTGGGTGGCAACGCCGTCCGCCCCCAACAACCTGCGCAAGGTGCGGTTCGCCAGCGCCTCGAGGGCGTGGGCCGTTGGTGATTCAGGCCGAGTCCGGATCAGCAACGATTCGGGCGCCACCTGGACGACTCAGCCCAGCGGCGAGACGGACTCCATTCTGGGGCTGGTGGTGATCGACTCCAGCACCGCCATCGTGGTGGGCAATGGGGGCTTGATCCGCAAGACCGTCGACGGTGGCGCCACCTGGGTCAGCCTCAAGAGCACCCTTTCTGCGGGCACGCTCTCGAGCATCAAGTTCCTCGACGCGAACACCGCGCTGATCGCCGGCCCCGGTGGCCTGATCCTCCGAAGCACCAGCGGGGGAGCGAGCTGGGCTGTGGTGCCGAGCGGCGCGGCCGTGGACCTCTCGGCGCTGTCCTTCGCGGGCGCCAGCACCGGATATGCAGTGGGGGTGGGCGGCGCGGTCCTCAAGTCGGTCGACTCAGGCGCGAGCTGGTCGAGCCAGACCAGCGGCACCACCTCCGACCTCCGCGCGATCCACTGCATCAGCGACACGCAGTGCTGGGCTGCCGGTAACGGTGGCCAGGTGCGCAGGACTTCCAACGGCGGAGTCACCTGGCTACCCAAGGCGACCAGCGGCAACCTCTCCAGCATCTTCTTCTTCGACGCATTGCGAGGCTGGGTCGGGGCTGAGAACCACTGTGCGAGCGCAGGCTGCTACACGGGCGTCCTCTACAGCGTGGACAGTGGCGATTTCTGGACCTCACCCACCTACTTCTCGAACGGAATGGCGCTCCACTTCAAGGACGCCCAGACCGGCTGGATGGCGGGCGGCGGGGGAAGCAACCCCTGCAGCTCCGGTCTGAATGACAGTGGCGTCATTCACCGGACGACCAATGGCGGAGTCAATTGGTCCTCGGAAAACAACTCTGGGGGTGGTTGCTTCTTTGCCCTCGAGTACGTGACGGACAACGAGATGTACGCCGTGGGCTGGGGAGGAAAGATCTCCAAGCGCACCACTTCGTGGACGGCGCTCCTTGCCCCCACGCGGTGGACGCTCAGATCGGTGGAGCGCCAGCCCAACGGCACGGTGTGGACGGTGGGCGAGCGCGGCACCGTGCTCAAGAGCGATACCGGCGGCCAGTAGGCGCTTCAGCCCTTGGTGTAGTGGTCCTTGTTCGAGCACTTGCCGCTCGAGCAAGAGCCGCCCTTGCAGTCGGAATCTGAGCCACATGCGTAGGCGGCGGACTCAGCCAACACCGTTCGTCCCCGGAGCAGTCGATGGCGTGGAGACCGGGCTCCTCACCACAGCGAAGAAGACGGTCGAACTGCGCGAGCTGCTGCGGCTCGATCGCGACTGGACAGCGGTGCTCCTCTCCGACGCAGACAACGAACGCCGGGCGATGCTGCGCGGTCGGATCCGCTGACTGCTCGAACTTCACCCGCGCATCGAGGCCAAACTTGTGGGCGACGGTTGGTGCCTCTTCCGCGAAGGTCACCGGCACCGTGGTGAGTTGCTCGGCGCTGAGTGAGCCGTCAGGAACGTCGCCGAGCTTTCTTCTTTTTCTTCGACGTCGCAGCCGCCTGCAGGTCGAACAACGCAACGAGGGTCGAGTCATCGATCAGCGCGCCGAGCGCTCGCAGCCTGCTTCGCACCACGGCGAGATCGATCTCCTTGCTCGCCGAACGGAGCACGTCCTCCAGGTCCTTCTCCCGTCCGGCAAGCGTCTTTTGGACCAACAGGTCGTTCGTCTCGACGAAGGGGATCTGAATTCGCCCCATGCGCCGCCGAATCGAGCGCTCGAACATTTCCTGCTCCAGGCCCGGACCCGCGCGGACGACGTCGACCTGGTAGCCGGTCCTGGTGTGCACCATCGGCAGAATCCGGTGGTGCTCCACGAGGTCTTCGACACCTTCGATGTCGTCACGGAGAGCCAGGCCTGCCTTGCTCAGGACCTCGATCAGGCGCGAAGCAGGAACATCGTCAGTGAGCGCCGCGTTCACCGAGGCCGTGGCGCAGCTTGCGAGCGACACGGCCAGGAACAGAAGGCTGAGACGAGACTTCATTTCGGCTCCGGGGTCCGGTGTGGAAGGCGCGCGTTTTCCGATGTGGCGCCACCACGTGAACTGACCGGTCTGACGAAGCGGCTCTGCTCGACCTATTGCGCTGCCGGACGTTTTCCTGAAGCCGCAAAGCGCCGCTGCAGCCAACGCGAGACCAGGCTCAAGGCGATCACGCCGAGCGTGGCCGAGATCACCCGGTACATCGCGACTTCCTTCGCGCCATCGACGCCGTCAGCCAGCGCCGCGGCGAGCTGCGTGTAGATGAGGCAATTGGGAATCAGCCCCACCGCGTTGCCCACGGCCCAGTCGCGCCACCGCATCGGCGACGCCCCGCCAGCCAGGTTCACCAGCAAGAAGGGAAATGGCAACTGGCGGATCATGATGGTGGTGAGCACCCCGCCGTGATCGAGCTCGCGCAGCAGAAAGGCCGCACCCCGTTGCCGCAGCCAGGGCGTGAGTTCGTCGCCCGCGACCCAGCGCCCGACCAGGAAGTGCACATTGGCCCACACCGTGGCGGCGCCCCAGACCACCAGCCACCCCGGCCAGAAGCCCCAGGTCACCCCCGCGGTGATCATCATCGCCACCGCGGGCGTGAAGAGCGTCGTGGCGACCCCGAAGATCAGGAAATAGAGAGGTATGGCTGCGGCGGAGTTTCCCATCGAGCGCAGCGTGGCGATCAGCGTGGCCGCTTCGAGGTGTGATCCGAGCGAGCTTCGCCCGATCACGGCACCGGCCGCGATGAACCCGATGAGCAGCAGAAGCTTTGACCGCGCCGACACGGCCGGAGCTTCTACTCTTTTTCGTTGAAAGTACCGGAGCCGCGTGAAAACTCAGTGCCATGGCCAAGGAATCGCTGAGCGTCACCGACAACCGCACCGGCAAGCAGTACGAGATGCCGATTGAGAATGGCTGCGTCAAGGCCATCGACTTCCGCAAGATCAAGGTCAGCGATCAGGACTTCGGCCTGATGTCGTACGACCCCGCGTTCCTGAACACCGCGAACTGCAAGTCGGCGATCACCTTCATCGACGGCGACATCGGCGTGCTCGAGTACCGCGGGTACCCCATCGATCAGCTCGCCGAGAAGTCGACGCACCTCGAAGTGAGCTACCTGCTGATGAACGGCGAGCTGCCCAACAAGGCCCAGCTCGAAGAGTTCAGCACGAAGATCACCATCCACACGTACGTGCACGAGAACATCAAGTCCTTCATGGATGGGTTCCGCTACGACGCGCACCCGATGTCGATGCTCGCGTCGACTGTCGCCGCGCTCTCGAGCTTCTACCCGGAAGCGAAGAACGTGAAGAACCGCGAGGTGCGCCGCGCCCAGATGATGCGGCTCATCGCCAAGATGCCGACGCTCGCGGCGTTCTCGTATCGCCACAGCCAGGGGCTGCCGTACGTCTACCCGAACAACGATCTCGGCTACACCGAGAACTTCCTCACGATGGTCAAGAGCATCGGCAACTCGAACTGGCGGCCGCACCCGGCGCTGGTGAAGGCGCTCGACCTGCTCTTCATCCTCCACGCTGATCACGAGCAGAACTGTTCAACCACCGCGACGCGTGTCGTGGGCAGCTCGGAAGTCGACCCGTACTCGGCCGTCGCGGCCGGCATCACCGCGCTCTACGGCCCGCTGCACGGCGGCGCCAACGAGGCCGTGCTGCGCATGCTGCGTGAGATAGGCGACGTGAAGAACGTGCCCGAGTTCATCAACCGCGTGAAGGGCGGCGACGGCACCAAGCTCATGGGCTTCGGGCACCGCGTCTACAAGAACTACGATCCCCGCGCGAAGGTCATCAAGAAGGCGTGCGAAGACGTCTTCGAGGTCACCGGCAAGAACCCCGCGCTGGAGATCGCCGTCGAGCTCGAGCGCATCGCTTTGCAAGACGAGTACTTCGTGAAGCGCAAGCTCTACCCGAACGTCGATTTCTATTCGGGTCTCATCTACGAGGCGATGGGCTTCCCCGCCGACTTCTTCACCAACCTGTTCGCCATTCCCCGCACCGTGGGTTGGGTGAGCCAGTGGGAAGAGATGATCACCGACGACGAGCAGAAGATCGCTCGCCCCCGCCAGGTGTTCACCGGCAAGCGCAAGCGCGACTACGTCGCCATCGAGAAGCGCTGAAGATCTACTGACCCCTCGACTTTGCTCGCAGGGTTTTTTCGAAATAAGGAGCGCCCACCGTTCATCCCGAGCGGAGTCGAGGGATTACCTCGCCTTCGGACGGTAAGTGCCCCCTCGACTGCGCTCGGGGAGACCGGTGATTGGAGTCATTTCTATTTCGGCCAACCCTGTCGGGGGGGAACGGTGAAGCGGTGAGGCCTCTCGAGTCTGCTCGGGGGGCCTCTTACTTTGTGTACAGCCGGTCGATCGCCGCTGCGTATTTCTTCGCGACGACAGTCCGCCGCACCTTCAGGGTGGAGGTCAACTCGCCCCCTTCGATGGTGAAGTCGTGAGGCAGCACCTCGAAGCTCTTGATGCTTTCGAAGCGCGCCACCCGCGGGTTCACCTCGCGGTCGATGGCCTCGCGCAGGTAGGCCCGGAAGGGCTCACTGGTCACCAACGCCTTCGGCTCGAGCGGGAAGCCCTTCTTCTTCGCAAACGCGGTCACCCGCTCGGGATCGATCGCCAGCAGCGCCACCAGGTAGTTGCGCCCCTCACCGACCACCATGGCGTTGCCGATGGGGTCGATGCCCTTGAGCAGCCCTTCGAGGTTGGCAGGCGAGGTCTTCTTGCCTCCGCTGGTGACGATGATTTCCTTTTTTCGCCCGGTGATCTGAAGAAAGCCGTCTTCGTCGAGCACGCCCACGTCGCCCGAGTGCAGCCAACCGTGCTGGATCAGCTCGGCGGTGGCCACCTCGTCCTTGAAGTAGCCCATGCAGACATTGCCGCCTCGCACGAGGATCTCGCCGTCTTGCGCGATGCGAACCTCGACGCCCGGCATGGGGCGCCCCAGCTTGCCCAGCTTCATGGCGCCTGAGGTGGTGACCGAGGTGGGGCCCGTCACCTCTGACTGGCCGTAGATCTCCGCGATGGGCAGATCGAGCGAGGCGAAGAACTCCAGCACCTCGCGGGCGATGGGCGCGGCGCTGGTGGCCAGCAGGTGCGCCTTGTCCAGGCCGATGCGGGCCTTGAGCGGGGCGAACACCAGCCGCTGTGCCAGCGCGTACTGCACCTGCAAGGTGATGGACGACTGGCGGTGCGACATCGCGTCGTCGTGGAACCTCGTGGCCACGCTGCGCGCCCAGGCGAGCACCCGCTGGCGGTTCTTCGGCTGGGTGGCGATGCCGGCTTCCGCCTTCGCCTTGAACTTCTCCCAGACGCGCGGCACGCCCAGGAACAACGAGGGGCGAACTTCTCGCAGGTTCTCGGGCAGCTTCTCGAAGCTCTGCGCGAAGTAGACCTGCAGCCCGTTGATGAGCGGCCCGTAGATCGTGCAGACCTGCTCGGCGATGTGCGAGAGCGGCAGGTACGAGACGATGGTGTCGCCCTGCGCGATCGGGTGACAGCGCGAGAGCTGCACCGTGGTCCAGCAGAGGTTGTGGTGCGAGAGCATCACGCCCTTGGGGGGGCCCGTGGTGCCCGAGGTGTAGATGAGCTGCGCCAGCGCTTGCGGGTCGAGCGCCTCGAGCCTCGCGTAGTAGTCGGCTTCGTTCGCGCGCGCGCCGAGCTCCAGCACCTCGGCGAAGGTGAGCACGCCTTCGCGAGGCACCGCGGGCGCATCCATCACGATGATGTGTTTGAGCGCAGGCAGCTGCCCCCGCACCGACAAGAGCGTCTCGAGGTACCCCTCGTTCTCCACCAGCGCGATGGACGCTTCGCAGTGGAAGGTGACGTACGCCACCTGCTCTGCCGACGCGGTGGTGTACACGCCGACGCCCACGCCGCCCGAGGCCATGGAGGCCAACGCGGCCACCACCCACTCCTCCCGGTTGAAGCCCATCACCGTGAGCGCCTGCTTCGGGGCAAAGCCCAGGGACTGGAGGCCCAGGGCGAAGTCACGAACCCGTTGCGCGTATTGCCGCCAGGACGTGGGAACCCAATGCTCACCGCGTTTCGTCCACAGGGCGGGCTCGTCTTTGAGCCGCTCAGCCACTTCGTGCAACTGGTGAACCATCGTCTTGGGGATCTTGAGAGACATTTCAGGGCACAGCGTTCTTGAAGGTCGTTGACAGGTCAACGATGACGCCGTTATCTCCGACGCCTTCATGGCCAACATCGATTTCACCTGTCAGAAGTGCGAAGGCATCTTCGACCTCGACGCCGCAGACCTCATCGACGGCACCGAGAAGCTCGCGTGCCCTCACTGCGACAACAAACTCACCAAGACCGCGAACGAAGAGTTCGGCGCTGCGCTGGGCGAGCTCACCACCCAGGTCGCGGCGATCGCCAAGAAGTTCTCGGTCGCGCTCGAGATCGAGACGGCCGATCTGCCCGCAGCGGTGGTCGAAGATGATGAGGACGACGACGAGGAAGACGACCTCGACGAGGATGATGACGACGACGACGATGATGATGATGACGAGGAAGAAGACGACGACGACGACAAGTAGCTGATCGTCGCGCCTCTCCACGAAGCCCCGGTTCCCTTCATGGGCGCCGGGGCTTTTCATGCCTCGGGGAACATGCGGTCCGCGCAGGGCAGCGACTTCACCAGCACACCGGTCCTCCCGAGAGCAGTCGAGGGATTACCTCGCCTTCGGGCGGTAAGTGCCCCCTCGACTGCGCTCGGGGAGACCGGTGATTGGAGTCATTTCTATTTCGGCC
>JAYVFP010000237.1:0-10135 GCA_043773025.1 Archangium sp. | reverse complement strand
TCCTCGCCGCGCAGCGCGCGCTTGCGGCAATTCGCCGCGCAGAGTTGTGACCAATCATGAGCCGCTCGGGATGAACGGTGGGCGCTCCTTATTTCGATCAACCCTGCGAGCGCAGTCGAGATGCCACTTCTGCTTCGTGCGGCAAGTGGCCCCTCGACTGCTCTCGGGGCGAACGGTGACCGCTCGATGTGAACGGTCTTTTTTTATGTAAGTTGCTGAACTTGCTCAGAAAATTAGATGTCGTGAAAAGTCCGTACGGCTGTCGCGCGTGGCCGGAGGGCTCCTCCGAGAACTGTCGCAGGAGCCCACGAGAACATGATCAACGACAGCGAGCCCACCCCCCGCTTCACCACGCAGCCCCGCCCGTTCAAGGCCTTTCGCGTGAACGAGGTCGAGCGCATCGAGGAGTCTGGTGAAGCGGCCGTGCGTGGTCAAGTTGGCGGCAAGGACGTCGAGCTGCGTTTCATGGAGACCTCGGGCGAGTTCCGCCTCGTCACGAACGAAGGTGACGAAGCCGCGCTGAGCCGCTCCGATCTGCGCGACATCGGCCCTGCGCTCGCCCGCTTTCAGCAGAACGTGCCGTGGGTCGACTCGGTCACCGGCCACGTGCTCAAGGCCGTCAACGACGCGATCTTCCCCACCACGCTGGCCGACTTCAGCCCTCGCTCGGTGAGCGACCTCGGCGCCGTGGTGCTGCTCGCCGGCCGCACGCCCCGCGAAGACATCGACGTGATGCTCGACGCGAAGACTGGCGAGCTGACCGTGCTGGTGAGCAACGAGGGCCGCAAGGCCGCGCGCCGCCCGATCACCACCCAGGAGGCGTGGGATCTCTGCGTCGCCCTGCGCGCCCGCATCGAAGGCAAGCGCGTCACGTCGTCGAGCTCGCTGATCGCCCTGGTCGCCGAGGCGGCCCGGCGTCAGGCGCACCACTGATTTCGCTCTCCAACTCTGCTAACGAGGAAGCTCATGCCCGCTCCCATCGGCCGCAACAACGGACCCGTCGCCACGACCCCCACCCGCACCACGCCGGCGGGCCTCAAAGACGCGCGGCTGCGCCGCTGACTCGCATGGAAGTCCCTGAGATCCTCGCTCCGGCAGGTGATGACGACAGCCTCGCGGCTGCGCTCGCCGCCGGCGCAGATGCCGTCTACTTCGGCCTCGATGGGGGCATGAACGCGCGCGCCCGGGCGACCAACTTCTCGGTCGAGCGGTTGCCTTCGCTGGTCGACGGCATTCACCGCGCGGGGGCACGGGCGTACGTCACGCTCAACACGTTGGTGTTCGAGCACGAGCTGTCGTTCGCCGAGTCGGTGCTGCGCGCGTGTGCGGCCGCCGGCGTCGACGCGATCATCGTGCAGGACCCCGCGGTGGCGTTGCTGGCACGCGCGGTTGCTCCGACGCTCGAGGTACATGCCTCGACGCAGATGACCATCTCGAGCCCCGAAGGCGCGGCGTTCGCGCAGCAGTTGGGGGCCACGCGGGTGGTGGTGCCCCGCGAGCTGTCAGTCGACGAGATCCGCACGTTCGCGCGCGGCACGTCGCTGCAGCTCGAGGTCTTCATTCACGGCGCCTTGTGCATGTCGTGGAGCGGCCAGTGCCTCACCTCGGAAGCCTGGGGCGGGCGCTCGGCCAATCGTGGGCAGTGCGCGCAGTCGTGCCGCTTGCCGTATCAATTGGTCGTCGACGGTGAAGTGCGTGAGCTGGGTGACGTGGCGTACCTGCTCAGCCCGATGGATCTCGCTGGCGCGCGCGCGGTCTCCGAGCTGTCGGACATCGGCGTGGCGAGCCTGAAGATCGAAGGTCGGCTCAAGGGGCCGGCCTACGTGCTGTCGGCGGTCGAGGGGTACAAACGCTGGCGTGACGCGATCGCAGAGCAGCGCGAGAAGTCCGCCGAGGCGCAGCAGCAGCTTCAGCGCGATCTGGGCCGCATGGCGGTGGCGTATTCGCGTGGGTTCTCTGATGGGTTTCTCGGCGGCTCGGATCACCAGAGCATGGTCGAGGGCCGCTTCCCCAAGAACCGCGGCGCGCTGCTCGGTGAAGTGGTCGAACTCAAGCCCGGTGCCGTTCGAATTCGCCGCGCGAAACGTGAGGCGACGGGTGGCGTGGCGATCGGGAAGTTGGGCCAGCCGCTCGGTGCAACCAAGGTGTCACTGCCGGTGATTGGTGGCTCGAACCCCGCTGACAATCGGGGCGTTCCGCTCGAGTTGCCCGAGCCAATTCCCGGCTGCGGCGTGGGCTTTGATACCGGCCACCCGCAAGATGAAGAACCGGGTGGTCCGCTGTTCGGCGTCGAGACTGCGCCGGGTGGGTGGTGGCTGCGGTTCGGCCGGCCGGGTCCGGATCTCTCGCGGGTGCGGGCGGGCGACAAGGTGTGGCTCTCGAGCGATCCACGGCTGACGGCAGACGCGAACGCGGCGGTCGATGAAGGCATGCGCGGCGCGCTGGGGAACATTCCGGTGAAGCTGGTGGTGTCGGGTGCGCTCGGTGAGCCGCTCACCGCCGTCGCGACTGCGCTGGGCAACGTGGGGAAGGGCGTCTGCGTCACGGGCCGCAGTGAGGCGGTGTTGAGCGCCGCGTCGAACGTGAGCCTGGGTGTCGAGCTGCTCTCGGAAAAGCTGGGCAGCTTTGGTGGCACGCCGTTCAGGCTCGCTGAAGTGCAGTTGGATGGGCTCGGTGCCGGGCTTCATCTGCCGCCGGCTGCCCTCAAGGCATTGCGGCGTTCGTTGGTCGCTGAGCTCGAGCCCAAAGTGCTCGCGGGCTGCCGTCATGAGATTTCGCCTGTGCCGGTGGCGGCGCAGTTGGCGGCCCAGGCGGCCACGTTGCCTGCACGTCGTCCGTGGGTCGCGCCTGTGGAGCCGCGGTTGATTCCGTTGGTGCGTACCGCCCCGCAGTTGGAGGCGGTGATCGCCGCGGGTCTGCCTGAGGTCGAGCTCGATTGGATGGAGCTGGTCGGCCTGGAGAAAGCCGTCGCGCGCGCTCGAGAGGCGGGGCTGCACGTCGTGATCGCGACGACTCGGGTGCAGAAGCCCGGTGAAGACGGCATCGATCGACGCATCGAGAAGCTCGCTCCGGACGCAGTGCTGGTGCGGCATTGGGGTGGGCTCGTTCACTTCGCGCGTTCGACCGTGGCGGGGCCGGTGGTGCACGGCGACTTCTCGCTCAACGTGACCAACTCGGTCACCGCCCGGCACTTGCTGGCGATGGGCTGCGACACGCTCACCGCGGCGCATGATCTCGATGAGACGCAACTGCACGCGATGCTCGGCTCGGTGCCTGCGGAGCGGATTACGGTTGCGGTGCATCACCACATCGCCACGTTCCACACTGAACACTGCGTCTACGCGCACACGATTTCCCAGGGCCGTGACTTCAGGACCTGCGGCCGGCCTTGCGAGAAGCAGCAGATCGCGCTGGAGGATCGTGAAGGCCGCCGGCACCCCGTGGTGGTCGACATCGGGTGCAGGAACACCGTGTTCAATGCGCAGGCGCAGAGTGCTGGCAAGGCCGTGCCCCGGTTGCTCAAGGCGGGCGTCAAGAGGTTCCGGGTCGAGTTCGTCTGGGAGGATCAGGCGACGTGCAGCTCGGTGCTCGCGGCATGGCAAGACGTGCTGAGCGGGAAATGTTCGCCTTCGGAGCTGCAGCAGCGCCTCGAGGTGCATGAGCAGTTCGGCGTCACCGCGGGCACCATGAGGACGTTGTCTCCGTGAAGCTCGAGGAGCTGCGCGCTGCGCTCGATGCGCTGGACTCGGAGTTGATTCGCTTGCTCGCTCGGCGGGCGTCCGTGGTCGAAGAGATCTGGTCGTGGAAGGCGCAGCACCAGGTGGCTCGCGTCGATCCCGCGCGGGAGCTCGAGCTGCGTTCTCGGTTGTTGGCTCAGGCTGAGGCGCTCGGGCTTTCGACTGAGGCGATCTCGGCGATCCTCGACCGGATCGTCGGCGTTCCTCTTCGTGAGGCCCTACCCTGACCCTCTCTCAGAGAGACTGGTGAAATAGGTGCCTCGACTCCGCTCGGCACGAGCGGAGTCGAGGGCGTACTTCAACAGTCTCCCAGAGGGAGAGGGGATTTCGTCACCGCGTTCAGTAAATGCCCTTCATGCTGGGGTTCGCCAGACCGTAGTCACGCATCGCCTGGCGCATGAAGAACGGCAGCTCGGTGTACTTCTGCAGCAGCAAGCACGCGCGGTTCGACGTGCAGGTGCAGGTGCTGCTGTCGTTCGCATCACAGCCCGGCCGGCCTGAGACCACGCCGCCCTGCACGTTGATGGCGTTGATGGTCGGGTCGAACTTCACCACGGCCTTGCCGCCCACGACGCGCGGGGTCGTCCAGTCCGGCAGGGTGTCGCCGTCGAGATCGGGGCCCGGGTCGGTCACGTAGGCCGCCGAGACGAGCTCGTTCGCGTACTGGAGCATGCGCGCTGCCACGCCGCGCTGCACCGTCTTGCCGAACATCGTCTCGCGGCCGAACGTCTTGGCGATGTACACCTTGCCCTCGGGCAGGTGCAGCTCGATGCGGTTTCTGAAACCGGGGTCGGTGTCGGCGCCCAGTTCCCAGATGTTCATCTGATCGAGCCAGCCCTGCTGCGCGTTCTCAGGCAGGTACATCAGGGTCATCGCGATCAGGAACTTCTGCTGCTCCCAACCGATCTGCGGGTCGATCACGATGCTGTTGGCCGGCGTCACGCCGCAGTTCAGCGAGCTGGCCGACTGGAAGCAGATCTCAGGGGTGGGCTTCCACCACGAGATGTACCCGATGCCCGCGGCGGGAAAGCCGCCCTCGACCGTGGGAACGCCGTTCTGCGCGGCCAGGCGGCTGCCCTTCAGCGCGTCGTCGCCCGTCAGGTTGTTGCCCAGCCAGCGGCGGTACCCTTCGGGGAACAGGTCGGCCATCGAGACCGCGCGGTACCGGCCATCGAGGAAGTCACGGCGGCTGTCCGAGATGAAGTTGTCCACCGACTCCGTCATCAGCATCGGGGCCCACGCCTTGTCGTAGTAGCTGCCGACGTTGATGGTGAACTCGCTGTCGTATTCGCCGTTGGTCTTCGACAGTGCGTTCTCCAGCGGGCGGCCGCCGAAGGTCACGTTGCCGAAGTACCCGGTCGCGCCGTTGGGAATGGTGACCACGGTGTTGCCGGGGTTGGCCACGGTGTCGAGCGTCGAGCGCAGAATGCCGTTCTCGAGGCTGTGCGGGCCGGCCTGCGGGCGCGACATCTGACGGGCGAAGTGATCGAAGCCCAGGCCCGAGGCCACCAGGTTGTCGCTGAAGAGCAGCGTGCCCAGGTACGGCCAGAGCGTGTCGTAGTCGTAGCCAACCTCGACCGCGAAATTCTTGTAGATGTTCGCGATGAGGCCCATGCCCTTGGCCGCGTCACGAAGCTTCTCGTTGTAGCGCGAGAGCGTGCGGCCCGACGCCGTGCGCACCGAGAACGTCTGACGGTTGCGGCGGTAGTTGTCGAAGATGTGGTTGACCTCTTGCTGAGTGATCAGGAAGTCGAACAGCTCGTACGGGTCGGCCCCGTTGTCGTGGCGGTAGACCGAGAGGTTGCCCAGGTCAGCCCAGCGATCGGTGGCGAAGCCGTAGGGAAAACGAACGCGGCTGAACGGGTCGATCACCTTGGTCGAGCGCACGTTGGCAGCTTCGTTGGGGCGCGCGGCGCGCAGCAGCGACCAGTTGATGTAGTCGACCGGAATCTGGCGGCACTTCTGGTACGCGCCGTTGACCTGAACGATCAGCCCGTCGACGGTGGGGTTCCAAATACCCATCGACTCGTCGTGCCAGGTCGCGGGGCGGTACTTGCCCGGGTCGACCGCCACGCAGTCGCGGATCATGCCGAAGTTCGACTGCAGCTCGGTGTAATGAATGGGGTTGGTGCCACCGGCGCCGTCACCCACGTCGAAGCTGATGCCCAGAATGCCGCCGAAGTTGTCGATCTTCCCCAGCGCACCGCGCGCCTTGTCGGAACCTGCGCGCATCTGCGGGTCGTCGATCACCGCGGCCACGTCTCCGTAGAACATGCGGGTCGCGGCGAAGTCGTAGGCGCCCAGGCCCATGAAGTCCTGCGTCGCTTCACCCGCGTAGTCCATGGTCGACGACTGCATGAACATGGTCAGCAGGTTCGCCTTCTCGTTCGCGTTGATCGCGTCGAGCGAGCGGGGGCCCACGCAGCTGCCCGTGGGATCCACCGCGGTGCAGGCGCGGGTGTTGGTGCCGTTGTCGGTGCGCAGTTGCCAGTACTGCGGGCGGTAGTTCCACGCGTCGGCCGAGCTGACGAAGTTGTGGCGCAGGGCGATCGAGTGACCGATCTCGTGCGTCAGCACCGCGTAGTGTGCGCGCTGGGCGACGTAGCGGCGGGCGCGTTCGGCGTGCGCAGCCTGGTCGGCCTTCGGGGCCGCCGGGTTGAACGGGCCGAACTTCGCCTCGAGCACGTTGGCCAGATCGGCGATGCCCAGAGGGGCGGGCGACTCGTACATGATGCACGCGCCGCGTTCAGCGAGCGCCAGCTCACGCGCCTGGTTCAGCTCTCGCGCGATGGCCGGGTTCGCGCCCCGCAGCGGTGAGGCGAACGCCAGCATGCTGCTGGTGTCGAACTTCGAGGCGTTGCCTGCCAGCTGCTGCATGGTGCGCGTGGTGAGCGCCGCTTCGGTGGGGGTGTCGAGCGCGTGCTTGCGGCGAGCGTCGTAGATCGCCCGGGTGGTGCTGCCCTGCTTCGCGTCGAAGCGCACTTCGCTCAGTTGGGAGCGCATGGCCTTGGCCTTCTTGAAGGCCGAGCTGCCCTTGATCTGCTCGAGCTTGGCGTCGAGGTTGACCATGTCGGCGCCCAGCGAGGCCGCCAGCTGGCGCTTCTGCTCGTCGGGGCCCAGGTGGGCGAGCGAGCCGCCCGTGCTGGCCGCTTCGGCAGCGCTCGCCCAGTCGCGCACGTAGGTGCCTTCGGTGACGTCGGCGGTGGTCAGCTCGCCCTTGATGTAGCGGGCGGTGTCGACCACGCCCTGGCTCCACAGGTCGGTGACGTGCGACCAGACGTTGATGCTGGCCGAGACCTTCTCGCCGGTGAGGGGGTCGCACGCGTCGACCATGATGCCCCAGGGTGACGGCGTCTGCGGAGTCATGATGGTGTTGATCGCGTGGTAGCGCAGGTCGCCCTTGCGCACGTTGAGCGCCTTGCGGCACTCCTTGAGCACGTCGCTGTTGCCCTCGAGGCGCGCCGAGAAGCACAGCGCCGAGGTGAGGGTGACCGGCAGGCGGGGCGATCCGCACGCGGCGGGGTCGTTCGCTTCGACGGGGCTGTGGCAGAGCACGGCGGCCTCTTGCATCTGGGCCAACGCGATCACGCCGGGGGTCATGTTGCGCTCGGCTCCGAGGGTCTGGGCCAGCGCGTCGCAATCGACGTTGGCGAGACCCGCGCGGCAATCATCGACTTCTTTCGCGAGCCAGATGGCGTCCTGGTTGTCGTCCTGCTGGCCGAAGTACATGGGCGAGGCGTCGTTGCAGCCGCTGCCCTTGGTGCGCACGCACTCGGTGTAGCGGGCCGCCTGGATCGAGCTGCGCAGCGCGACATCCCACTCGTGGGTCGCTTCGCGGCTCGAGTCGAAGAAGTCGGGGTTGCTGCCTTCGGTGTAGTACCAGACCACCGGCTTCACCACGCGGTCGCGGAAGGGCAGGGTGCACTTCTGGTTGAAGGTGTCGCAGCGCGAGCCGCCACCGACCGCCTCGCACTCGTCTTCGGTGCCGTTGTCATTCACGTCGCGGTGCGGCTCGGCGCCCAGCGGCGTGGTGCTGCTGGTGAAGCACGCCACGGCCCCCGTCTTCGCTTCTTTGTCGGCGTAGAAGTGGCTGCGCTCCCACAGGTTGTAGCGGTTGATGAAGCGGTGCCACTGCGTGTCGGTCATGCCGTACTCACGCGCGTACCCCTTGCGATCGCTGGTGAACGCACCGAAGGCCTGGAAGCGGTAGCCATCCCAGTCGGCCGGCTCGTAGTCGTTGTCAGGCACCTTGCGAAACGAGTTCCGAATGGTCAGTTCGATGGGCGAACACTGCGTGGTGGGCGCGCCGCCCCCGCCGATGTTGGCGTCGAGGAAGCACGCCGGGAAGGTGAAGCCCCACTGCTCGATGGTCACCGTCTCGGGCATCGCGAAGGCCTTGTTGGTGACGTCGAGGTAGCCGCCGGCGGTGTCGATGTGCGGCGCGTCTTCGTCGGACGGGTCGGTCACGTCGTACGCGAGCGGCGTGTAGTGCACTCCGCCGTAGACGCCGATCTGCGAGAGGGTGTCGAACTCGTAGTTGTCGGTCGACTCGTTGCGCGACCAGTTGACGCGAATGAACTGGCGCTCGAACCAGGGGCGATCCTGGGTGTTCTCTTCGATGACGTTGAGCTGCTCGCCGGTCGACGGGTTGTACTGGCGGCGAATGTCGAAGTGGCTGGTGATCGGGTAGGAGGCGACCACGATGCCGTCGTTGGTGGCGTTGCCCACACCCTTGCCGTCGGTGTCCTTCACGCGCTCATAGGCGAGGCGGGCGATCAGGCGGCCTTCGGTGACCTGCCACTTCACGCGCGAGAGCGGCTGCGCGTAGGTGCTGGTGAACAGGCCGTCCTGGCCGGCGCCGTAGCCGACGTCGACGAGGGTCGACCGGCTGTAGAACTCGGGATCGTCTTTCACGCCCTGGAAGTCAGCGCCGACGAAGAAGGTCTTGTCGTAGTAGTTCGGCTGAACCCGGTTGATGGGATCCTGCTCGATGGCGCAGCCAGCCGTGAAGGCCAGCGCGGCCGATGCGGCCAGGAAACGGACGGTCAGAGAGTGGCGACTCATTTCTTCTCCTTGGTGATGCTCGAGACGACGGCTTCCAGATCAAAGGTGGCGTCGAGCGACGCGACGGTGTTGCGGTTGAAGAGAGGGAAAATGGTCTTCCCCTCGCTGTCGAGTTGGTTTGCGAAGGTGAACGCGCCGAGGGTCAAGCCCACGACGTCCCACGGCTGCCAGGTGACGCCGAGGCTGAAGCCGATGAAGTCGCGCGTCTGCATGGGCACCGCAGGCACCAGCTCGGTGGCCGAGAGCGCCGGCAGCCAGCCGCGCTGCATGAAGAGCGACGCGGCGATGTTCAGGCGCGCATGCGGGTTGAACACCACCGTGGGCCCGTGAATGACGTCGAAGATGATGTTGGTCGCGCCCGTGTTGGTGCGGCAGGCGGTGGCATCAATCAGGTCGGTCGAGGTGACGGTGCCCCCGCAGCCTGCGTTCGAGATCGCCGGGCCCTGGTTCTGCCGGGTGGTGAACCGGTGGAAGCGGCCCGTGAAGCGCGCTGAGTACACGAAGGTCAGGCCACCGAGCACCTTGAAGGTCCTCGACACGTTCGTCCCGGGGCCGAGCGTCATGATGCGGCTCGAGAACTGCGAGAACTTCGAGGTGGGCAGGGTGACCCGGAGATCGGCCCCGATGCGAATGCCCGTGACGCGTTCCCTGAAACCGCCCCACACCGCGTCGAGCCAGAGATCGGAGAGCTCGACTTCGTGGCGGTAGGTGGTGCTGTCTGACTGCGTGAACTCCTGCGTGAGGAAGAAGCGGCTGCGAAGGGTGAGCACGTCGCCGAAGTGCCACTCGGGCATCAGGCCCAGGCGGTGGCTCACGGCCAGCGTCGACTCGGAGTGGTTGTAGACCGTGGTCGAGGCGCCGTACGAGACGCTCGTGCCGCGGTAGGGAACCTGCGATTGCCCGCCAGTGCTCGCGCCGATCGTCGGTACGGCTTGCGCGAGCGCCAGTGAACTAACGGTCACTGTGAGAATGAGAACGACACGCTTCGCGAATGTCGTGATCGAACATCGAATCGAGGAGCGCCGCGTCATCGGGCGACCCCATGAGCACGGATCGCGCCAACGCAGGTCTCAGGGAGTCAGAGAGCTCAGCGGCACAGCGCGGTGTTGCTGCCCGCGACACAGCCGTTGCCGGGGCACGGCGTAAAGGGCGTGTTGGTGCACCCGCTGAGGGGGCAAGCGCAGGTCGTCACGCGGGCGTTGATGCAACAGAACTCGAACGAGGTTCCCGTTCCCCCACCGCCAGTGCCGCCGCCGGTGCCGCCGCCGGTGCCGCCGCCGGTGCCGCCGCCGGTGCCGCCGCCGGTGCCGCCGCCGGTGCCGCCGCCGCCGCCG
>JAYVFP010000236.1:0-10183 GCA_043773025.1 Archangium sp. | reverse complement strand
GCGCACGGGTCGAGCTGGTTCAGCAGCGACTGGACCCAGACACGCGAGCAGCCCATCTTCTTCGCGAGCCAGTCCAGCGAGACCTGGAAGCCTGAGCCGCACTCGTGCTTGTCCTTCACGAGGGCAGGGCGGAAGGACGACGTCCACGAGAGGAGGCACAGCAGAGGGATGGCGCTCGGTGGCAGCCCCATCGCGCGGCCCAGAGAGGCGCCCTCCGCGGTGAAGTTCGCCCCCCAGCCGTCCGGGATGAAGGACTCGAGGTCGTCCTGCTGGATGTAGATGGCCGACGTTTTCCGCGCGAAGGCGGGGAGCTGCGGCCCGACGCCGTTCTTTACGGCCATCCGCAGCAGCACCCCGACATCTTCGATGGCACGACCGCCGCGTCGGCGAGCGCCACCCATGAGCTCGCGGCTCTTGCCCTTGCGGAAGGGGAGCTTGTGCGACGTCGGGTTCAGCAGCTTCGCCGGCAGCACCTTGGGCAGTGAGGCGACGGCGGCCTTCGCGGCCTCGGAGATGCTTCGCTGTTTCGCGACATGCACACCCGCCGAGGCGGACCGCGCCGCATAGGCCTCGAGCTCAAGCAACTCCGGCTCCGTCGGCGGTCGGCCGAGCTTCTTCTCGAGCCCTCCTCGGAGGACCCGAAACAACATGGTGCTGCGGACTGCGTCCGACCCTGATGGGGGCCCGGAGGGCGGCGTAGGCATAAAAACTCCTCACGCGCTCTCGACAGGCGATCCTTCCGTGATAGAAAGGACTCCGTCGAGGCGCCGAAGGGTGCTGAGGCAAACGAGCGCGGCTCAAAACGCTGTTCGGTATGAAGTTTCAGGGTCTCCTCGGGTTGGCGCCTGAGGGGGCCCTACTTTTTTTCAGCGGGTCTCTCCGTTCGACATCACGCCAGTCTTTGCTGGCGTGCACCGGCGCCCCATGCGGCGGTGCAGAAAGTTGCGGGTGTCAGGCTGTGGGCGGATCCTCCCCACCGTGGAACACACGGCGACATCAGTCCGTGGAGCGGTGTTGGGCAGAGTCCCTCCGTAAGAATGAGCAATATCGCAGAGGTGACTTTGACCATACACCGCGTGACCATACAAGGCCCCCGCTGATCAGCTGATCCACTGATCAGCACCGAGGGGCCTCGAAGGCCGGTAAATCGGCCTCGGCGCGATCGGCCACGACCGAACTTTCTTGGTGCGTCTGCCGTTGATCAGCTGAGGCGCACGGGCGCTCATCAGAGGTACCAGCTCCAGCTGAACTGCAGCGGGAGGATGACGGCCCAGGAGAAGCCGTTTCCGAACATCAACTGCGCGCGAGGCAGCAGCGAGAGGCTCCACGAATCGCCGGCCGCCCACTCGACGCCGATGAGAGGCGAGACGACGAAGTTCGCGCGCGACTCGTCGGGCAGAGACAGTCCGTAGTCGACGGCCGCCTCGGCGTTGGTGACGTCGAAGTGCTGCTGCTGTGAGTAGAGCTGCTGGCACCAACCCGCCTCGACGCCGAGGTGAAACCGGAAGCGCATGCCGAGGACGAGCCGAACGCCCGCCTGTCCGCCAAAGCGAATGAACTGATGCCGCGTCGTTCCCGGGTAGGTCCCGCTCTCGGTGACCAAGTTGATGCCGTTCTGGAAGAGCGTTGCCGGCGGCTCGAAGTAGCCAGTCAGCGACACCTCGAAGAAGTTGCTCAACGCGTAGCGACCGCCGAACCAGATGCTTCCGTCCAGCGACAGTGTGGACTTCGGCGTCTGGGAGCGCAGCGCAGGCACCGCGGTGGCCACGCCGCCGCCACCCACGTCGATGGACAGCGCACCGCGATCAGCCAGCGCGGCTGAAGAAAATAGCAAAGACAGGAGAAGGATTCGGAGCATTGCGGACTCAAGATGGAGGCATGCCCGGGCGTAGAGCCGCGCATGCGAGTGAACGCAGAAGACCAAGGGACTGAGGAGACGAGCGCTCTGCACCGAGCGCCTCGTCATCGCTTCACGGGACGTTGATGCAGCAGATGCTCGCCTTTGCACCGGCAGCTTGAAGGTCGACGGTCGGGGCTCCCGCAGGTTTCTCCCAGGCACAGAGCCAGTCCACGGGACCACCGCCTGCCACGTTGCGCGGGCGACTCTCGGATAGGAAGTACCCGGTCGAACCGGAGGGCGAGAGCGTGGCATCCACGCACCCACCGGCCACGAGCAGATCATTCGCATCGTTGCAGGAAGCAACCGCCTTGGTAGTTCCGGGCGGGCTCACCTCGTTGCAGTAGACGTTGGACTTGGCGACGTAGAGACCTCCACCAACAGTGCCCTGCATGCCGTCAGGCCCAGCCATTCCCACCTGCCCCTGAACACCTTGCGCCCCCTGTAGGCCGCGAGCTCCGTCCGCTCCCGCCGACCCGGTCGGACCCGCAGGTCCGGTGTCACCCTTGGGCCCCTGAAAGGCGCTGCAGCCGGACAGAACAACGAAGACGACGACAAGAAGAGAAGTACGCATGGTGGTCCTCAGTGGATGATCGAGAATGAAGAACTCGTGGCGGTGACCTGCCGCGCGCTGACGTTGGAGTAGTAGAGATTGCCGAACAGGCCGCCGGGGAAGAAGCCGCCACCGCTCATCACGCTGAAGCCAGCGCTGACGGTGGTGGTGGCCGAATTCAGGCGGCGGTACCAGTAGAAGGCGGCGTGCTGCGAGTTGAGGACCCCGTTGCAGAACGCATTTGGTGGATTAGGCAAGTTCATTCCCGACATGTCGATGATGTCGGCGAAGTAGTACTGATATTTGCCGGCGGCAGCCGCGAGATGCGGCAGTGGCGCGGTCGTGAGCGGGCCCTGGTGCGATTGAATCGGAATGACGACGTAGACCGCCATGACTCCCGGCGCGGTCGACGTCGCCGCCGGAACGCGCGCGCCAATACCTGTGCCGAAGGCCACGTTGCTCGCGAGCGTCGTCTCATTTCCACTGCCCGGCACCGCGGCGGGGCTCACGTACTGAGCGCTCACTGCGCCGTTTGGTGCGCCGTTGGACGTTGAGATGGTCCCATTGATGAGCGCTGGCCCGTAGCTCGGCCCGCTCTCGGTCCTCAGATTGCCGAAGCACTCGTACTTGGCAATCTGCCCCCGTACGTGGCGGATGTACGGGAAGGATGCGTCCGTGATGGCGCAGGGGTAGGGCTCGATGATGTTGTTGGCGTCCGCGCACCAGTCGGAGGTCGCGTTGAAGGTGCTCCAGTAGTTGCGATCGAAGGTGTGGCCATCGACCGAGTAAGAGCCGTTCCCCTCTGCGGCCCACAGGTTGCCAAGGGTGTTCGCCCAGCTCTCGTTGGTGACGCGCGTGTTGGGGCTCGTCGGCGCCTTGAACGAGACTGCCACCTCCTGCGGGGCAGCGTTGTAGACGTAGTACTTTCGCAGTCTGGCCTCACTGTTGACGAAGCCACCAAGGCCGAGGCCGAAGAGACGTCCAAAGCTCCCGTCGACGAGCCGAAGGGGCAGGGCGGACTGCGGATCGCCCGACGCCTCCCACGCCGTGTCCGGAATCACGACGAGCGGCGGACCGACGACGTCCCAGACGACCGTGAAGGGCCGCGAAGCCGAATTTCCAGCGGCGTCGGTCGCCGTGAACGAGAAGGCGTAGGTGCCCTTCGCGGCCATCGTCAATTCCTGCGAGTAGTAGACGTTCCCAGCGATGGGAGAGGGCACCGCGCCATCGACGCTAAGGCTGCCCGAGCCCGCGCTGATGGTGCTGCACGTCCCAAAGTCAGGGCGGCACGAACTCCTGGTTGCGGTCCACGTCACGCTCGCGAGCGGTGACTCCGACGAGCTGTTGTACGGAATTTGCCAGGTCAGCATCGGCCGGTTGGCGACGGCTGACGTCAGAGTGTCTGCCTTCTTGATGGTGATGGAACCAGCTCCGAGGTCGATGACGCGATTGGGCGCCGCACCGAAATTGTATTGCGCCGGCACAAGCGGCTGGCCGTTCGAGCCGGTTCCGAGCGTGATGCCGTCCTCGTCCTTGAACACCCTGTAGGACGCACCGACCAGGGTTGGTGCCGTGTTGTCGCGAAGGACCATGGCCCCAAGATCACTTGTGGAACCAGCCATCCGCCCACTGTTGGCCGGAAGAGCCGAGTCCTCCGCCCAAACCCGAAGATTCTTCCTACCCTCCGCGCCGAGATCGAAGTTGGTGAAGGCCCACGTGGTGCCGCTCCGCACGCCCTGAACGGCATTCAAGTAGTCGACGCCCGCGAGCACACGCTGAACACCTGCGCCTGATCCGTCAGTCGCCGACACGCTGAAGCTGACGAGGTTCAGCCGAGTGTATTGCGGCGGCTGCGTCACCCAGGCGAGCGTCGGAGGCGTCTTGTCGACCGTGACGCCGACGGTAGCGCTCGCGCAGTTGCCCACGACGTCACATCCCCCGAAGCCGACGGTGAGTGGCCCATCGGAAGCCGCCAGAGTCCACGAGGAGCCCGTAACGAACACACGACCGACTTGAGCGTCCTGGTCGACCAACCCTGCGGGCGCGGTCACGTCGAGGCTCGCCAGGCTCTGCGAGTCTGTGGCCGTCGCCTCGATGTCGAACGCGGCCGAGACGAACGCCGGCGTCGGCTTGAGCACCGTGATGCTGGGCCCGCTGCGGTCGACCGTCACCACGTAGGTGGCGGTGCCGCAGTTGGCGAGACGATCGCAGCTCGTCGCCGTCAGCGTGAGCGGCCCGTCGACCACCGCGGAGGTGTCGAAGGTGGACACGAGGCGCGAGAGGCTGCTGCCGGTAGCGGGTGCCAGCTGCGTGGAGCCCGCAGTCACGGCGATGGACGCGACGTTGGAGACGTCGGTGGCGCGCGCCTGCACCTGCAGCACACCTGCGACCAGCCTCGAGCCGCCAACCGGAGCGACATTAGCCAGCGCGCCGTTGCTGAACGCCACCGTCCACGCCACCACCGGCGGCACGTTGTCGAACGGCACCGGCCCCAGCAGCGACGAGTAGAGCAACGACGTGTCGCCACTCATCGTGTCGTAGACGCCCTGTGACTGCAGGTCTTGCCGGGTAAGCCCCGTGCGGTTCTGCGCGCTGCGGATGAACCTGTCCGCGCCGACGGCCTGACGGAAGCGCGTGGTGTTGGCGTCGAGGTCGTACGGCGTGATGCCGCCGGTGCGGAGTTGCACTCCATTTGTGCGGCCGTCGAACTGCCCGTCGGCGATGTCCTGGCGCAGCATCGCCACCAACTGCGGCGCGCCAAAGCCAGTGCCGGGCGTGAGCCCGACCTCCTCGGCGAGGTCTCTGGCCTCTTGGTTGAGGGCGACATCTGGAAGCGCCGCGTAGACGACGTCACGCAGCGACTGAGGAGTCGTCGTGAGACGGGCAGGGTACGCGGAGCGCACTGCCCATGCCTGAGACGTGATGTGGCGCGAGAAGAGCGGGTCCGTCGCGCGCAACGCGGGCACCAGCAGAATCGGCGTCGCCTGCGCGGGGTTGCGGCCCAGCGCGTACGCGCGAGCAGCCTCATCGGCCAACGTCGTCCAGAAGGTGACGGGGACATCGAGTCTGTCGCCCGACTGGTATGAGGCGACGTACGTCGTGAAGCTGAACGTCGCCGGCAGGAGGATGTCGGTCACGCCGTCAGAGGGGTCGACATACGAGGCGCCGGAGCCCTCGGCGATGACCTGCACCGGGCCGGCGTAGTTCTCCTGGCTCAAGTCGAAGGAGACTCCGCCATCGGCCGTCAGGTCGGTCGACTGGCCGAGGATGGGACCGCCGAGACGGCCCGTCACGGGGAGACCCGTCGCGTCGTCGATGGCCACCACCTTCACCGTCAGCCCGTCGACAGGCGCGCCAGCGGAGACGACGGCGGACACCTTCCCGAAGGGGAGGTTGTCGACTGTGAGGGTGACAGCGGCTTCAGTCGCTGTGCCGAAGGAGTCGGTGGCCCGCACCGTCAGCGTGGTGCTGCCCTCAAGCGCCGCCGAGGTGTTCCACGTCGCCGAGAACGAGTCCGCAGCAGGGAGGACGTCCTGGCCCATCCCCGGGGGCGGGGCGACGAGCTCGACACGGGCGATGGTGGCGCCCGGCGCCTGTGCCGTCGCGGACGCGACGACAGGCACGGAAGTGCCGCGCACCGGCGAGCCATCCGCGGGGGTGGCGATGGTGATGCGGGGTCCCAGGTTGGACACCGTGATGGTGATGCTCTTCGCCGCAGGGTTTCCCGACTCGTCCGTCACTTCGGCGCGGAGTTCAAGCGGACCGTCCATGAGAGCCGAGACATCCAGCACGGCGGTGAGGACGCCATCGCGGCCCTCGTTGGTGAAGACTGGCGCGGTGGCCTCGAGCGAAGGGGGCGCGGTGAACTTGAGCGTCTTCACCTTCACGTTGTCAGAGGCGCGCACCTCGACCTGCGCGCTGCCGGCGACGCCGGCGCCGGGGTTCGGCTTCACGAAGGCGATGACAGGCGGCTCCGTATCGACCGGCCCACTCCCGCACGTCGCCGCCGGCACCTGGTTCGGACAGAAGAGGTAGGGGTCGCTGTTGGTGCCGATGGCCGCGAGGAAGGTGGTGATGTCCTGCAGTCGCAGCGCGGAGGCATTGCGGGGCGAGTTGATGAAGGCCGACATGGCTTGCACCAACTCAGCCCGGAGCGTCAGCCCCGTCAGTGACACCTTGGCCTGCTTGAGCTGCTCGGTGCCAGCACGGCCATCGAAGGTACCGTCGGCCGCGTCACGGGCCAGGGCAGAGGTCAGGGTGGCGGCATTCACCACGAGGCCAGGCGTGAGGCCGGACGCCTCGGCCTCCTGCTTGGCGAGCCAGGAGAGACCCGCGAGCACGAGGCCCGCACGCGCCTCGGGAGAGAGGTTGGTGACGCCGGGAGCCGAGAGGTCAACAGGAGTGACGGTCGCCCAGTCGACGTCGCCGAAGTGCTTGTGGAGGTGCTGCAGCGCCTCGCGGTGGGCGTCGGCCGCGCTCTGGCCCGCGGCGACATGGAAGCGAGCCAGGGAGACCGCCAAGGTGGAGATCGGCGTGACGCGCAGCCCCTCCAACCTGAGGCCGGTGGTGAAGCCGGGGAGGAGCAGCTGCAGCTCGTTGTCTCCGAGCTGCACGCCGAGGCCGATAGCCTCCTCGATGTAGCTCCCCCCGGTGGCCACCACGAGCACGTTCCCCTGGTAGGGAGGCAAGGCGAGCGCGAAGTCACCCGCCTCGTCGGCCTTCACCTGGGCCAGCACCTCTCCGCGCTCAAGCTCTGCCGAGGACCGATAGGCGACGACGGTCGCGTTGGACACGGGCGCCTTGATGACGCGACCCTTGACCTCGCTAGCCGCCTTACCGCCTTCCTTGAAGGGCGTCCCGCCGCCGCACGCCCACGCCAACACCACACCGAATCCCAATCCAGCGACGACTCGACGATTCATACAAGCCCCCTTAGGCGTTTACTTGGCGCGCTCATGACATATCCAATAACCACTAGCAAGACTCAGAATGCGCCCGAGACAAATACGGTGAAGTCGACGGGGGCCTCGAGCAGGAGCGCGTCGCCGGCTCCCTGTGCTTGGCCCCGCGAGTCCTGACCGAGGACGGTTTGACCTGCGCCCTGCGCGAGATCGCCGACGTCGCTGCCGCCGACCTTGCCCAGGAGCGTATTCGCCGCCCCCTTCACTAGCTTCTCGCCGAGGCCGGTGTCCTTCGCGGCGCCTTGAATATGAGAGGAGGCGCGCAGCCCGGGCTTCTTGTCCTCGAGGTCGTAGGCGATGCCCTGGAACTCCACCTCAAGGCCATCTGGCAACTTGAGGCGTGTCAGTCGCAGGTCGAAGCGGCCGGTGCCCATCGATGCCGCCGAGCCGTACACCATCGTCCCCGAGGGGAGCGAGACGGCGCCGCGCACCACCAGCGGGCGCATCAGGCGAGCGACTGCGGGGCCTGAGCCCACCGTGCGGGAGTCGAGTGGCTTGGTGAGGCGCACCACGATTTCAGTGCCCGTGGGGATGCCGAGGGCCGCCTTCTGAGGAGCGGCTGCCTCCTCTTCGTCGTCTGCACCCTGCACCCACGAGGGCTTCTTGACCGGCTTGGGGGCGATACCTCCCACGAGCGGACGTTCTCCGCCGTACTCCGCCTTCAACATCGCATCGATGGCGGCCGCGTCGGTGTTTCCTCCGCGCCGCACGCTGCGCTTCGAGACAACGGTCGGAGGCTGCAGCCCCTCGAGGCCACCATCGAACTCAGCCCCCGGAGCCGCAAGCTCGCCTTGAGGCATCAGCAGCGCGGGGGACGGCGGAGGGCTCGCAGCGAGCGGCTCCTTCTCGTCGAGCAAACTCTGAGGCTGGGGAGCGGGCGGCTTGCCGCCGCTCCCCGCGGCGACGACGGCGACAATCAGCACCAGCACCAACAGCCCGAGACCTCCGACGAGGAGTCTCTGGTGAGGGCTCGTCGACGGCGTCGACGCCCTGAGCCTTGCCTGTGCCTGGCGAATCCCCGTGGGCATCACCTCTTCCCCGTCGTCGGGAGCCTGGCGCTCGGGCGCCGAAGGGACTGGTGAGGCGAAGGCCTGCTTCGCGACCGCGGCCGTGGGCGCGCGGAACTCACCTGGGGCCCCGACGGATGGAGCTGCCAGGGACGGCGCCAACACGGACGGCGCCCTCACTCCCGCCGTCGGCGGAGGGGGCGGAGGCTTGCTGGTCGGCTTCCGCCTGCCTGCGGTCGTCCCCGCGGGCTTGGCGAGGCGCACGCGCTGGGGCGGGATGAAGGGAACATCCAGCGCAGGGTGCCGCGCCGGGAAGCGGGCGAGCAGCTCGTCGATGGCCGCCACCACGTCGACGCCGCTGCCAAAGCGCTCGCTGGGCGAGCCCGCCATCAGCCGCATCAGGAGTTCGTCCACCTCGGGAGGCACCGCCGGATTGCGGGCGGTGACGGACTGGGGCTCGAACGTCGTCAGCGCTGCCTGGAACGCGGGGCTGACATAGGCTGCTGGGTCCGCCACGCCCACGACGTGTTGGTAGGGTAGGTGGCCCGTCAGCACGTCGTAGAACGAGCCGCCCAGGCAGAAGAGGTCGGCCTCGGGCCTGTAGTCGAAGACCTGCTCGAGGTAGCGCCCCTGGCTTCCGATGTAAGCGAGGTACTCGGGAGCGCCGAACTCGAAGGTCGTCAGCACCTCGGTGCTGGTGAGGGTGCTCGAGGCCTTCGAGCGCGCGATGCCGAAGTCCATCAAGAGCGGCACGCCGCTGTCGCGCACCATGATGTTGGCGGGCTTGATGTCCCGGTGGATGATCCCGTGCCGGTGAGCGAAATCGAGCGCCTTGCTGCACTTGAAGATGATCTCGATGATGCGCGGGATCGGCAGCAGGTTCTCGACGCGGCAAAAATGCTCCAGGGTGCCGCCATCGATGTATTCCATGACGATGTAGCTGCCGGTGTCGCTCGCCTCCGCGTCGAAGATGCTGACGATGTGCGGATGCTCGAGCTTGCCCGCGAGCGAGGCCTCGGTCAGGAACAGTTTCTGGAACCGGCGGCCGTGCTCCTTGTCGATCAGCGCTTCCTGGCGCACCAGCTTGATCGCCACCTGGCGGCCGGCAAACGGATCATTGGCAAGATAGACGACGCTGGTCGCGCCCTTGCCTATCTCCTTGACGATCTCGTATTTGCCGATCTTCTGCATGCGTGCGCGCCGGACGCGAGAGCCCATTAAGATGCCGGATTCTAGCGAAAACCGTCGCCCGTGACCGATTTGCCGTCGGTCTCCTGCCAGATGCCCGATTCACCCGAAATGCCGGATTCACCCGCCGCCCAGGGCTGGCCGACCTTCGGTGAAGCCATGCGTTTCTGGACCCGGCTCGGCTGGATCAGCTTCGGCGGGCCTGCCGGACAGATCTCGATCATGCACGACGAGCTGGTCGAACGCCGGCGCTGGGTGGACGAACCGCGCTTCCTGCACGCGCTCAACTATTGCATGCTCCTGCCCGGCCCCGAGGCGCAACAACTGGCGACCTATCTGGGCTGGATGCTGCACGGCCCGGTCGGCGGCATCGCCGCCGGCCTGCTGTTCATCCTGCCATCGGTGCTCATCCTGACTGCGGCGGCGTGGGTGTATTGCGTCTTCGGCCATACCGCCTGGCTCGCGGCGTTGCTGGCGGGTGTGAAACCGGCCGTGATTGCCGTCGTGGCGGCAGCGGGCGTGCGCATGGGGCGGCGCACGCTGCGACACCCCTGGGCCTGGTCGGTGGCGATCGCCG
>JAYVFP010000235.1:0-32803 GCA_043773025.1 Archangium sp. | reverse complement strand
GACGGAGGAGCCGGATGGTGGAAATCTCCTCGTCCGGATCTGGTGAGGGGCCCGGGGGCCAATCAACGCCCCGGGCCTACTCGACAGGGATTGCCTCTTTTTCGCACTGCAAGTGCCCCCTCGACTGGGCTCGGGGAGACCGGTGGTGGACCCGATTCCTATTTCCGCCAACCCTCTCGGCATGAGCGGACACCGAGTGCGCAAACAATATCGATCGGCCGCCTTACCTCGCGACCGCTGCCTTCCTCTGGCAGCGCGGTGAGGCCGTCGGCGATCCGCGGATGGTGGGGCTGGGCCAGTCGGGTTCCTGGCCTTCTTCGATCTCACCCTGGGCATCGTGAACGCGCGCCTCACCGGCAAGCTGCTCGAGGGGGTCACGGTGAACGTCACGCCTGTCGGGGTGAGTGGCTCGTTCTGAAACGTATCTGCTCGGTATTGCTCGCCTCATCGATGCGGGCGGCCACTGTGGTGGGCAGTGCTCCTCTCAAGGCGTGAGAGCGCCGCATCGGTTTTGAGGTGGCTCCGACAACAAGGTGTGCGCTCCTTCGTTCTGGCCGGCTTGCTGCTCTCGACTGGCTGCGTAGGCCTCGCCGACCCGGCATTGGTGACGGCGTCGCTGCAGACGGCGAGCGGTGCTGATTCGGGCACGACGCCGATCGAAGATGCTGGACCTATCGGGGTGAACGATGCGGGCGCTTCCGTGGCTGACGCTGGCGCGAACCCCGTGGTGGATGCGGGGACCCCGGCCGTCGACGCTGGAGTCGATCCCTGCGCGGGCATCACCTGCATGGCGGCGGGCGCGCGGTGTGAACGCACGCTGGCTCGTTGCGTGTGTGGCCCGGGTTTTACCGGCGATGGCTCGAGCTGCACTCCGGTGGCGCCGGGAAGCCCCGAGACGCGCACGTCGGCGCAGGTCTGCACGGCCTGGAGTGCGGCGGAGACCCGGAAGGAAGCGGGCGATGGCTTCACCAACACCACCACCACCTGCGATCCCGGAGCGCTCTCGCGCAACGCCCTCGACGATGCGCTCGCGCGGCTGAACTTCTTTCGGTGGCTGGTGGGGCTGGGTCCCACTGCCGATGATCAAGGAGCGAACACCACCGGTCAGGCCTGCGCGGTCGTCTCGGCGTGGAACCCCGCGGGCCCGGCGGCGCATTTCCCCCAGTCGTCGGCGACTTGTTACACGCAGGCCGGCGCAGGCGGCGCGGGCTCGAGCAACATCGCATGGGGCGCTCGTGACGCGACCGATGCGATCGATCTGTGGATGATCGACTTTGGGAACGAGACGACGTTTGGTCACCGGCGGTGGTTGCTCAATCCTCCGCTGGGGCCGGTGGGCATCGGGCACTACCGGGGTGGCAACAACTACGGCTCGGCCTCGTGCCTCAGCGTGTTCGGGAGCAGCGGCTCGACCGTGCGGCCTGAGTTTATCGCGTTTCCGCCCCCGGGGTTTTCGCCGCTCGAGCTGACCCAGTGGCACTGGACCATTCACGGGAACATTCCGTTGTCGGGCACCACGGTGAGCATCACTCGTACCGGCGACGGCATGGTGATGCCCACTCGGTTGGAGATTCTGAATGGCTCGTATGGGCAGGCGACCGTCGCGGTGTTTCGCGATGGGTGGAACCCGGTGGCAGGGCAGACGTACCGCGTGCGCTTGGTTGGGACCGGTGGGCTCGGGGTCGTCGAGTACGACGTCAAGCCGACCTCGTGTCCGTGACAGCCCTCTCCCCGACCCTCTCCCCCGCGGGGAGAGGGAGATAGGGTCGACTTCGCTTTGGAGGAGCGCTACTGGCGCAGCGCGTGCCTGATCCGAAACCGCTCGTCTTCGCGCTTCACGACAGCCTGATGCTCCTGGCGCCGTCCGGTTGGACCAAGGTCGAGCTCGCCATCGCCCGCACGCCCCAGGGGCTGCGCATCACCGAGCTGCAGACCAAAGGCGAAGGCGGCAAGGACCCGAAACCCCGGCCTCAACTGCACGTCGACCCGCGCGAAGAAGCGCTGCGCTTGAGTGAGGCCATCACCGAGCTGGCCGCCGCGCTGGAAGGCCGTTGGGTGCCGGGCAGGGTGGTGATCGAGCGGCCCACCCCCGCCTTCGCCGACTGGAAGTTCCTGCGCGATGACGGCTCGGTCGCCTGGTTCAATCGCCTCGAGCGCGGCGAGCTGAAGTCATTGCTCATCACCGACGATCTCTTCGACGCGCTCACCGGCACCGAACGCGCCTTCCACGATCTGCAGGGCCAGCTGCAGCAGCGCCTGGGCCGGGTGGACGGCTTTGCCTTCGATGCCGCGCACGGCGTGCTGCGCCTCGACCGCCCGGCCGGTTCGCTCGTACTCTCAGCGCAGTTGGTGGGCAGCTACCTGCCCGACGTCTTCACGTGGATGTGGAGCTGGAGCGACGAACAGGCCCAGCCCGTATCCACCGATCGCGTGCGCCGCATCTGCCAGCCCGACCTCAAACCCGACGGGCTCGCGGCGTTCTGGCGACCCCATTTTCACTGCGACGAGGGGTTCGCCTGGGCGCTGGGCGGTCACATCGCCGTGAGCATCGGGGCCAGAGGGCTCTTTCGGGCCCAGCCGCCTCAAGCCGAAGGCGCGCTCTTCTTCGCCATGCTCGAGCTACCGGAGCTCACAGCGCAGGCCTGAGCGGGTCGTGCTCGGCGATGATGCGGTTGACCCGCGCTTCGTCGATGCGTTTGCGCAGTGACTCTGACTCGTGTTGGTCGCGCACGGTCTTGGCGAGGCTGAAGGTGCTGCCCACCGAGAAGAGCAGCCCCATGGCCATGAACGCCTTGACCCACGGGTCGACTGGCAGAAACCAGATGCCCATCGACGTGACGCCCACCGCGGCGGCGAACGAGATCCAGGTCTGGGCGATCCAGGCGGGCGAGTGGAATTGCGAAGCTTCGACTTTCGACATGGTGTGCTCCCTCTTGGTTGGCTGCTGAAGAGAACAGAACCACGGCGCATCGATTCGGTGGCGTCACTAAGCGGCGCACCATCGATAACTGCCCGTAAAAATCAAAACCCCGGAGCTCCGTGACTGCTGGAGCTCCGGGGATTGACCCCGACGGGATTCGAACCCGTGTAACAGCCTTGAAAGGGCCGTATCCTGGGCCACTAGATGACGGGGCCGACTATGTGTCCTGCAACTGTGAGTGGCGGGGGATTTGAACCCCCGACCCTCGGCTTAAAAGGCCGGTGCTCTACCAACTGAGCTAGCCACTCTCAACAACTCTGATGCGGTACGACTCACTTCTTCTGTTTGTCTGACTCGACGACCACGTCGAAAGACGCGGTGGCGCCCTCTACCTGAACTTTTACCGTCGTGGTGCCGGGATCGAGCGGCAAAATTGCGTTGTCACCCACGATCTGGGCGATTTTTCGGTCTGCCGACGAGAAGAAGGCCTTACGGTCGGTCAGCACCTTGCCGTTCTTGCGGAAGGCCTTGACCTGAACGTGCATCGATTCGGTGCCTTCTTTCATGGTCAGCACCCTGGGCTCTATCTCGATGCGGTCGACGTAGATGACCTGCACCACGGCGCGGGCCTCGACGTCACCGACCTTGGCGATGACCTCGGTCTCGCCGTCGCCGACCGGGGTGACCAGGCCCTTATTGGTCACCGCGGCCACCGAGGGGTCCACCACCGACCAGCCGATCTTCGCCTTGACCGCGCGGGCGCCGTTGCGGGCCATGCACTTCGCTTCGAGCCACGACTGGGCAGTCGGCGCCTTGAACACCACCTCGGTGGGAACGAGCTCGATGTAATCGATTCGTTCGCAGGCCGAGAGGAGCAGGACGCTCATGAAGGCGAGGGTTCGCATGGGCAGCGCGCATAGCACGAGTTGGGGCGTGTGCTAGACGCCCGCGCGTCATGGCCGACCCCGAAGAAGAGCTCGAAGACCCCGAGGACCTCGCCGAAGTCGACGAGCCGCGGGAGCGGGGCACCCTCTACATCACCCGCGCGGGGGCACTGAAGCTGCGCGCCGAGCTCAAGTACCTGCTCACCGTCGAGCGACCCAAGGTGACCGCCGAGGTCTCCTTCGCCGCCTCGCTGGGGGATCGGTCGGAAAACGCCGAGTACATCTACGGCAAGAAGCGCCTGCGCGAGATCGACCGGCGCCTGCGCTTCCTCGACAAGCGGCTCGAGCGGCTGACCGTGGTCGAGCCGACCGAGCACAAAGACACCAGCAAGGTGTTCTTCGGCGCGACGGTGACCCTCGAAAACGAAGAAGACGCTACCGAAGTGACCTACCAGTTGGTGGGGCCCGACGAGACCGACCTGAAAACCGGGAAGATCTCCGTCGACTCTCCGGTAGGCCGGGCCCTGCTTGGGAAGAGAGCGGGCGAGCGCGTTACGGTTCATCGGCCGAAGGGCGAAGTCGACTTCGCCTTGAGGGCCATCAAATACGTGTGAAGGCGGGCGCTCGCGCGTGCTTAACTGTGAGCGCGAACTCAGTTGGTTCACCACTCCCACCGGGGGCTTTTTTTGGCGCGGAAGAACTTCGTTCTCGACACCAACGTGTTGCTGCATGACCCACGGTCGATTTACAGCTTCGACGACAACACGGTCATCGTTCCCATCTACGTCATCGAAGAACTCGACATGTTCAAGAAGGACATGTCTGAGCTCGGGCGCAACGCGCGCCAGGTGGCCCGATATCTGGATGCGCATCGAAAGGAAGGCACGCTGGCCGAAGGGGTGCCGTTGCCCAACGGGGGCATGCTGAAGGTCTCCTTCGTGGAGCACGACCTGCCCAAGTCGATGGCCGATGGCCAGTTGATGGACAACCGGATTCTGGCGGTGGGCATCGAGACGCGCCTGCGCGACCCGAACAGCCAGACGGTGTTCATCACCAAAGACACCAACCTGCGCATTCGTGCCGACGCGCTGGGGCTCATCTCGGAAGACTTCGAGCCCGAGCGGGTGGAGATAAGCGATCTCTTCACCGGCATCAGCGAGCGGCTGGTCTCCGCCGACCTGATAAACCAGCTCTACAAGCCGGGGGCGCAGGTCACCATCCCCGACATCGACAAGCTGGGGCCCAACGAGTTCGTGCTCTTCAAAGACGAAGCGAACCCCTCGCACACCGCGATGGGCCGCTACGACGCCGACAAACAAGCGGTGGTCCCGCTCAACCGCCAGGTCAAAGACGGCGTGTGGGGCGTGCGCCCGCGCAACATGGAGCAGAGCTTCCTCATCGACCTGCTTCTCAATGACGATCTGAAGATCGTCACGATCGTGGGCAAGGCCGGTACCGGCAAGACGCTGATGGCGATCGCCGCGGGCCTGCAGAAGGTCACCGAAGAAGCCGCGTTTCAGAAGCTGCTGGTCAGCCGCCCCATCTTCCCGCTGGGCCGCGACATCGGTTTCCTGCCGGGTTCGGTCGACGAGAAGTTGAACCCGTGGATGCAGCCCATCTTCGACAACGTGGAGTACCTGCTCAACCTGTCCCGGAACGATAAAAAATCCGGCCGCGGGTACCACGAGCTGATGGACCTGGGGATCATCGAGATCGAACCGCTCACGTACATCCGCGGCCGCTCGATCCCCAACCAGTACATCATCGTCGACGAGGCGCAGAACCTCACGCCGCACGAGGTCAAGACCATCGTCACCCGCGTGGGCGACAACACGAAGATCGTGCTCACCGGTGACCCGGCGCAGATCGACAACCCCTACGTCGACTCGACCAACAATGGCCTCGTGCACGTGGTCAACCGCTTCAAGAGCCAGAAGATCGCGGGCCACGTGACCATGACCAAGGGCGAACGCAGCGCGCTGGCCGAGATCGCCACCAACCTTCTTTGATCGCCATGAGTGACGAAGTGCCCCCGAAGATCGACCCACCAGCGGCCGAAAAGCCGCTGATCGAGTACCCCACCGTCTACGCCTTCAAGGTGATGGGGAAGCTCGAGCATGGCTTCGCCGATTACATCCGCGCGAAGTTCAGCCGCTTGATGGGCAGTGAAGTCAGCCGCGACTCGATCGCGGAGAACGTCTCGAAACAGGGCCACTACGTCTCGCTGACCGTGTCGGTCTACCTCTTCTCTGAGGAGCAGCGCCTGGCCATCTACGCCGACATCCACGTGGACAAGCGAATCGTCTACTACTTGTGAGGGTTTCAGGCCCTGTGTAAGGGGGCACTCGACACCATGGCCGACCCCTTCCCGCTGTATGTCCCGCCCGAGACGCGCCGACTCTTTCAGTCGGAGTCGCTGTTGCGGCGTTTCGCGCAGATGGCGCACTGGAATGACGGGGCGAGCCTGCTGGAGCTGCACGGAAGTCTCGGTGCGCTGGCCATCGCCAAAGCATTGTCGTGCCACCTGACCATCATCGAGCCTGATCAGCGGTTGGCCGATGCGATCAAGGAGCGGGCGCGGGTGGTGGGTTGTGGCGAGAAGGTCGCGGTGCAGCACGGCGCGGTGGGCAGCATCAAGTTCGCCGAGCGTGCGTTCGACGGCATCTTCTCGTTTGGCCGGGTGATCGGAAACCCGGCCCAGGTCGCCAAGACGTGGCGGCCTTCACTGGCTGTCGGCGGCCGGCTGGGTCTGACCGCGGTGGTGAAGGTCGGCCGGTTGGCCAATGAGCCCGTGCTCGCGGCGTGGAAAGAGCGGCTGGGCTCGCCGTTGCAGTCGCCCCGCGAGACGTTGATGAGCATCGAGGCTGAAGGCTACGAGCCCGAGCTCATCGAGACCCTGAGCGAAGGCGAGCTCGACGAGTACTACCGCGAGCTCGAGGCGTTGCTGGGGAAGACCGGCGACACCAACGCGGCCGGCGCGCTGGCGCTGCGGGGTGAGATTGCGCTTCACCGCACGGGCAAGACTGGCGTGAGCATCGGCTTCATCGTCGCGCGCCGTAAAGAGCCGGGTGAAAAACCGCCTCCGTCACGCGACGGCGGCTGAAACTCCGCCCAGGGTCGTTGCCGAAGGCGTTCGCCGCTCCGCTGGTCCAGCCCCGCTTCTCAGTGCACCGAACCCGTGAAGTCGACCACGTCGATCGGCTCAGGCGACATCTGAAAGTGCACCTCTTCACGGTACCCCTCGGCGTCGCCCGCAATCTGAAACGGCATCGGCCGCGAGAACCTGATGGTCGCGTCTTTCACCAGATAGTCGTTGAGCCCCTCGGGGAACCACGTGCCCGACCACATCTTGCCGAGGTTCGCGAGGATCGCCGTCGCAGGCACCGTGCCCAGGCGCAGATTCATCATCCCGCGGCGCTTGCCGGCGAACGGGAACATCTTCAGCTCGAAGCCATAGAACGGCACCGTGCCGGCCGCCGCGATGACCAACGGCCCGCGGAACATCGTCTCGCCCGGAGCGAACGTCTGCACCGGCAGACCATCGGGCCCCATGCGGTACGCGAGCGCAGGCCCGTTGACGACCTCGCACTCGACCGTGTTCGAGTTGGCCAGGTAGTACGGCACCGTCTTGAACGCGACCGAGGTGAAGTAGCCCGCGGCGCCCGTCATCATCTTGGAGAACGGGCCCTGCGCGAACGAGTTCTTCACCGAATTGAAATCGTTCAAAATCTTCCCATCCATCCCCAGGCCGGCGAACGGAGCGCGCTTGCCGTCGATCAGCAGCAGATCGATGGTGCGGTAGCCGGGCACTTCGCCCGCGCGTGCCCGCAACACGTCATCGACGAAGCCATCAGCGCGGGTCGACGACGCCTTCACGAACGACGCGACCGAGTTGCCCGTGCCCAGCTTGAGCACGCCGAACCGGGGCGTCGGGGTGGGGTGGTGCTGCCGGCGCAAGGCGACCTGGCTGAGAATCTCGTTCACGAAGCACGTCAACGTGCCGTCGCCGCCACCAAGGAACACCGTGTGGTACCCGCGATCGACCACCTGCTGGGCGATGCGGCGCGCGTCGAGCTCAGAGCGGGAGAGAAACAGATCCCCCTCGGGCACCACGTGAGACAAAGCTCGCTGGATCTTCGCCGTGACCTTCCGTGCGCTCAGATTGAGCAACACCGCCACACGGTGATCGACCTCGAGTCTCGGGGGAACTTGTTCGACATCAACTCGGAACGGTTGAACCCACATGGTTGCGGCCCTCCTGGTCACGGTGTGCCCCCAGCACCCGTGACGACAGTGAGTCATTCCTCAGCACAGACCTTGCCACTTGACGTGATGCGTCAACCCTTTGAAACAACTAGGTAACGCTCCTACCCAACTGTCGCGATTGGAACCCTGGGGTGGCAGTTGCTGCGAACGGCGCTTCGCAGTGGGAGCAACGGGGGAGGTGGGTTGACGTGCGGAGGCTGGTGGTTAGCTTGGTCGAGTCGCCGGGCCGTACGAATCCGGCTGTTGAATCAACTCTTTAGGAGACAACGAATGGGTAAGATCATTGGTATCGACTTGGGCACCACCAACTCGGTTGTGGCCATCATGGAGGGCCGAGAGCCCAAGGTGATCGTGAACGAAGAGGGCAGCCGCATCACGCCTTCCGTCGTCGCGTACACGAAAGACGGGGAGCGCCTCGTTGGGCAGGTCGCCAAGCGCCAGTCCATCACCAACCCCGAGCGCACCGTCTATTCGATCAAGCGCTTCATGGGCCGCCGGCACAACGAGGTGACCGAAGAGGCCAAGCTGGTGCCCTACAAGGTCGTGCGCGGCCCCACCGATGACGCCCGCGTGGAGATCGACGGCAAGCAGATCAGCGCCCCCGAGATTTCGGCGCAGGTGCTGCTCAAGCTCAAGCGCGCCGCCGAGAATTACCTGGGCGAGAAGGTGACCGACGCGGTCATCACCGTGCCCGCGTACTTCAACGACGCCCAGCGCCAGGCCACCAAGGACGCCGGTGAGATCGCCGGCCTCAACGTGCGCCGCATCGTCAACGAGCCCACCGCCGCGGCCCTCGCGTACGGCCTCGACCAGAAGCACAGCCACAAGGTCGCCATCTTCGACTTCGGCGGCGGCACCTTCGACATCTCGATCCTCGACATGGGCGACGGCGCGGTCGAAGTGCTCGCCACCAACGGCGACACCCACCTCGGCGGCGACAACATCGATCAGCGCGTGATGGAGTGGCTGATCTCCGAGTTCAAGAAGGACACCGGCCTCGACGTCTCGAAGGACAAGATGGTCATTCAGCGCCTGAAGGAGGCCGCTGAGAAGGCGAAGATCGAGCTGTCGAGCGCGAACGAGTCTGAGATCAACCTCCCGTTCCTCACTGCCGACGCGACGGGCCCCAAGCACCTCAACCTGAAGCTCTCGCGCGCCAAGCTCGAGGTGATGGTCGACGACCTCATCGAGCGTTCGCTCGAGCCTGCGCGCAAGTGCATGAAGGACGCAGGCGTCACCGCCGAGCAGATCGACGAGGTCGTGCTGGTCGGCGGTTCGACGCGCATGCCCAAGGTACAAGAGGCGGTCAAGAAGCTGTTCGGCAAGGAGCCCAACCGCACCGTGAACCCCGACGAGGTCGTGGCGATCGGCGCGGCCGTGCAGGGCGCCGTGCTCTCCGGCGACGTGAAGGACATCCTGCTCCTCGACGTGACCCCGCTGTCGCTGGGCGTCGAGACGCTGGGCGGCGTGTTCACCAAGCTCATCGAGCGCAACACCACCATCCCCTCGCGCAAGCAGGAGACGTTCTCCACCGCGGCCGATGGCCAGACGCAGGTCGAGATCCACGTGCTGCAGGGCGAGCGCGAGATGGCCACCGACAACCGCAGCCTGGGCCGTTTCCACCTGACCGGGCTGCCCCCGGCGCCGCGTGGTGTGCCGCAGATCGAAGTGACCTTCGACATCGACGCCAACGGCATCTTGAAGGTCGGCGCGAAGGACAAGGCCACCGGCAAGGAAGCCAACGTCACCATCAGCCACAGCTCGGGTCTCGCGAAGGACGAGGTCGAGAAGATGGTGAAAGACGCTTCGGCCAACGAGTCGGCCGACAAGGATCGCCGCGCGCTGGTCGAGGTGAAGAACAAAGCCGAGAACCTGGCCTACAACCTCGAGAAGCTGGTGAAGGACAACAAGGAAAAGCTGGGCGCTGAGACCGCAGCCAAGCTCGAGGCCGCCGCCAAGGAGCTGCACACCATTCGCGAGGGCAGCGACAAGGCGGCCATCGAGGCAGCAGTGAAGGCGGCCGAAGAGGTCAGCTACAAGGCCGCAGAGGAGCTCTACAAGGCGGGAGGCCCGACGGCCGGCGCTGCTCCGGGTTCGACGGCTGAGCCCCAGGCCGGTGCTCCGGGCGCAGCGCCCGGCGCGAAGAAGGATGACGTGGTCGACGCCGAGTTCCGCTCGAACTGAGCCAAGTCGTCAGAAAGGCCCTCCCCTGCGCTCCCTCTCCCTTTGGGGAGAGGCTCGGGGTGAGGGCCTTGTCATGCCCGAACCTCTGTAAACCCCGAGCACACATCGGCCACTAGCGTACGCGTGGCACTGTAGTTCTACAGTCGGGACAGAGATGAAGAACCTCCAGATTCGACGGAAGATCGCGACGGGCTCGGCCGTCGACGCGTTCCTCGCAGACACCTCGGCCGGGCCCGTGTTGGTGCAGGTCAGCCACCCCGAAGTCGTGGCTGATCCCGAGCTCTACGGCCGCTTCCTCGACACCACGCGCGTCACCTCGACGCAGCACCGTCACCCCGCGTTGCTCTCGCCCGAGATCACCACCTGCGAGCCTGATGGCCGTTTCGTCATGGTGACGGGCCCGGTGAGCGGCCGCACCGCCGCCGATCACCTGCGTGAACGGGGCGCGCTCGACTCTGCCGAAGCGATCCGCTGGGGTGTACGCATCTGCGACGCGCTCGAGTTCCTGCACGCGCACGGCGTGGTGCACGGCCACCTCGCCCCGCACAACCTCTTCCTCGACGGCGACCCCGCGCACCCCGAAGTGCGCCTGCTCGACACCGCGCTGCTCCTTTTTCGTGGCACCAAGAGCGTGCCGCGCGGGCAGATTCTGGTCGCGCCCGAATACCTTTCTCCCGAGCGTTGTGCAGGCCGGCGCGCGACGCCTGCGTGTGACGTCTACGGCATGGGCGTGCTGCTCCACGAGCTGCTCACCAAGGAGCCGCCGTTCTCGGGTCGCGGCGTGAGCGAGACCCGCGCGCTGCAGTTGCACGCGCCGTTGCCCCCGCTGCAGCCTGGCCTCGAGGAGTGGGCCCCGGTGCTCAACCGCTGCCTTTCCAAACGCGCTGCCGATCGTTTCGCCTCTCTGTCTGAGCTGCGTGAGACGTTACGCACCCTCAAGCCGCTCGAGACGCCCGCGATCGAAGTGCACCTGGGCGATCCCGAACCCGGCCGCGCAGGCACGCTGCAGCCCGGCGACGTGCTGGGCCGCTACCGCATCGAGGCGTTGATCGGCGAGGGCGGCATGGGCCACGTGTTTTCCGCCCGGCACCTGTCCATCGACCGCAAGGTGGCCATCAAGGTGCTGCGGCCCGAGCTCTCGCGCGTCGACTCGCAGGTGCAGCGCTTCATGGCCGAGGCACAGGCCGTGAACATGGTGAAGCACCCCAACATCATCGAGATCGAAGACCTGGTGCGCGAAGGCGAGCGCGTCTTCTTCGTGATGGAGCTGCTCTCGGGCAAGACCCTCAAGGTGATGGCCAGGGAGTCCCCCATCGAGCTGACCCGCGTGGTGCGCTTGATGCGGCAGGCCGCGCAGGCGCTCTGTGCGGCGCACGGAGTCGGCGTGATTCACCGCGACATCAAGCCCGACAACCTAGTGGTCGAGCGCGACGCGGAAGGTCACGAGCAGCTCAAGGTGCTCGACTTCGGCGTCGCCCGCATTCGCGGCAACGACCTGAAGGCCGCGTACAAGACGCAGGTGGGGCAGGTGGTGGGCACGCCGTTGTGGATGGCGCCCGAGCAGGTGATGGGCCACCAGGTCGATGCGCGCGCCGACGTCTATTCGTTGTGCATGGTAATGTACGTGTTGCTCACGAGGCGGTTCCCGTTCGAGGGGGCTGATCTCTCGCAGGTGGTGATGCAGCGGCTCTCGCGTGAGGCGACGCCGGTGGGCGATCAGACCTTCCTGGGCGAGAAGCTGCCCTGGCAGATTCAGCGGCTGCTCGAGATGGGCTTGTCGCGTGAGCTGGCCAGGCGACCGGTCTCGATGAATTGGGTGGCCACGGCCCTCGAGGGCATCGAGACGCGCATGGAAGAGGAGCCCACGGTCGATGAACCAAGACGATCGTGGTGGAACCGCTGGCGTTCCTGAGAGGATGGCCCCGGCGTTCCCCTGACGCGCAGGAGCCTCTTCATGGACTTGCCCGATCTGCTCGCCTGGCCCCGTCGCGCCGACGTCCCGGGCATGTTGTTCCGCCGGTTGATCTCGAGGCACTCGACCCGCGGCATCCTCGGCATGTCGCGCGCGGAGCAGGTGCTCTGGCTGGTGTTCGAGCTGTGCGGTGAGGTCTCCAACGGCGGGGTTGATCAGTTCTTCAGCAACAGCTCAGGTGAACGCGCAGCGCTGGTGCCTGATGCGTTGCGCGAGCTGGGGCAGACGGAGCTCGCCGCTTCGATCGAACGCAGCCTCGCTCATTTCCCACCGGCCTCCGCGCGGGTCGAGCGACACCTGGTGGTCTCTGCGCTCAGTGACGCAGCGAAGGCCGAGCTCACGGCGATGGGCCAGCAGGTCGACGCGGTGACCGACACGCTCGTCTTCGAGTTGGGAAAGTGGGTCGAGGCGCACCCGAACGAGTTCACCCTGGCGAACGAAGGGCTCGCTGCGTTCAGGCCGGTGTCCTTCCCCGACGACGTGACGCTCGAGGAGCTCCTCGCGCCCGAGCTTGCGCCTGACCTCGCCATCCCCGCGCTGTACGTGCACCTCGCGCGCAGGAAGACGGCGCTCTCGGCGGTCGAGCGGTCGCTGCAACTGGCGATTCACGCGTTCGGGGAGCTCAGCGACGAAGGCGGGCTGAGCTAC
This sequence comes from Archangium sp., assembly GCA_043773025.1. Classification (GTDB taxonomy): domain Bacteria; phylum Myxococcota; class Myxococcia; order Myxococcales; family Myxococcaceae; genus Archangium_A. Next base: position 19,929 of record JAYVFP010000235.1, on the reverse strand, counting down.
CTCTTCTCGTCGATGGGAAAGCACGCGGACGAGGCCAGCGTCGCGCTGGAGAACGCCTTTGCGCCCGATGCGGCCGCCATCGTGGAGCGCGCCATGTCGGTGCTCCCCACGCCGTACCCGACCGACGATTCGGTGCGCCGCGCCGCGCTGGCTGCGCTCGACCTCGATGCCCTGGCAAGGCTCAGCGCGCTGCAATGGGAGCTGGACGATCTGCGCAAGCCCACGATCGAGGCGCTCATTCGATTTGCCCGCACAGAACGCGCTTCACTCCAGTGACGTGAGCCGCGCGCGTACGGTCAGCGGGCTCGAAGCGGGGAGAGGTTTCTCTACTGGGGCAGGCCACTCCAACTCGAAGGATCCTGAGGCCCCGCAGCCGGCTTGACCTCGACATTGAACCCCGTCAGGTGAGCCATGCCCGAGACCTTTTCCAGACTCTCGGGCCCATCCGCCGCCAGAATGTTCACGTTCACACCGCGAGTCTGGTTCGCGATCGAAAGCCCGATCGCGTGCTGATGGCCCCAGCCGTGAGGCAACGCAACCGTGCCGCGCATCAGATCGCCCAGCAGCTTGATCGGCACCCGCACCGACCCCGTCGCGGTGCTCACGTCAGCCATCGCGCCATCCACCAGCCCCACGCGCTGTGCATCTTCCGGGTGCATGTAGAGGTAGTTCGTCGGCTCACGAACGAAGTCGGCGATGTTGTGAGTCCACGAGTTGTGGGTCTGCACGGCGCGTTTGGTGATCAACTTGAGGCGAGACTGATCCGACCAGGCTTGCTCGAAGTCGTCCTCGAGCTTCTTCGCCTGATCCATCAGCTTCTTCGGAGCCAGCTGCACCTTCTTGTTCGGCGTCAGCACGCGATCGTTCGCGAAGTCATCGGCCTCGTGGGCTTCCCGCAGCCACCCGTGAGGGCTGTGCTCGAGCAGATGCTCGAAGCCGGGCTGCCCCGTGAGCCTGAGCAGAAACGACAACAACGCCTCCTGCGGTAACGAAGGCTGTTTGCCCTTCGGCTGCAGCCGCGTGTGAACGGCGAGCATGCCTTCGAGGATCTTCTGCGCGACCTTGCTGCTGAACAACCCAAGCCCCGCCGCCTTGCAGAGCTGCAGGTAGATGGTCGCCTCGTCGCGCTGTTCACCGGTCGTCTCGACGATGGCGCGGGTGGCCTGAAGGTACGGCTTCTGCTGCAGGCCCAGCATCAGCGGAAAAATGAAGGGAAGGTCGGGGCGCTCGAGCGGCGAGGTGCAGGGCAGCACGTAGTGGGCGAGCGAGCCCGTCTCGTTGCGGAAGAGATCGAGCGTGACGAGCAGCTCGAGCTCCTGGAACGCCTTCTTGAGGCGGCTCGAGTTGGCCATGGTGATGAGCGGGTTGCCGCCGGTGACGAACAGCGCGCGCACCTGCTTGTCACCGGGAGTGAGGATCTCGTCGGCCAGCACGCCGCCAGGGAAGGCGTCGTTGACCGAGGTGAACTTGCCGATGCGCGAGGTGTCGTTGCGCATCAGCACGCCGCTGCGTTTGCCGAACGCGGGGAAGTCGATGACGCCCTTGCCGACCAGCGTGCCGCCGCGGCGATCGAGGTTGCCGGAGAGCGCGTTGATGCACTCCTGCAGCCAGAACCCGAGCGAACCGTTGGTGCCCATGTTCACGCCCGTCGATGAATAGATCGACGCGCCGTCGGCTTCGCGGAAGGTGGTGACGATTTCACGCAATGCCGCCGCGGGGATCTGTGTGACCGGTGCGGTGCGCTCAGCGGGCCAGGCGCGGGCGAGCGCGAGCACCTCGTCGATACCATCCGCCATCGACTCCGCGCGTTCACGCCGCACGCCGCCCTGGCGATCGAGCTCGTGAAGGAACGAGAGGTAGAAAAATGGATCGGTGTTGGGGCGGATGAAGAGGTGCTGGTCGGCGAGCTTCGCGGTCTCCGTCTTGCGCGGGTCGATCACGATCAACTTGCCGCCGCGCTCCCGCAGTTCTTGCAGCGTGCGGGCCGGGTTGGGCACCTGGAGGAAGCTCCACTTCGAGATCACCGGGTTCGCGCCGACGATGATGAGGCAGCGGGTGTTCTGCAGATCGGGGAAGGGCTGCGTGAAGGGAAAGCCGTAGACCTCGCGCGCGACGGCGAACTTGTTCGAGCAGTCCTGCGTGGCCGAGGCGTACATCGACTTGCTGCCCATCGCCGTCATGAAGCCCTGCGCGAAGACGGGGTGCAGCACGCCGAAGCCGGCCGCGGTGCCGACGTACATGGCGAGGCTGTCAGCGCCGTGATCGCCGCGGAGCTGCTTGACCTTCGCGCCGATCTCCTCGAGGGCCTGCTCCCACGAGATGCGCTCCCAGTTCGTGCCGGTGCGCTTCATGGGGTACTGCAGGCGATCAGGTGAGTCGTAGATCTGCGCCTGCTTGAGACCCTTGGGGCAGGAAAAACCACCGGTGGTGACGTGCTCCTTGTCGGGGTGCACTTCGGTGACGCGGTTGTTCTCCACGGTGACCTGCAGGCCGCACAGCGCCTCGCAGATTCGACAGAAGGTGGAATGGGTACCGTCAGACATGACGAAGCTCATACGCGTTGCCCCTCTTCCTGCGAAGGAGGCGGTTGAAGTACGCCCTCGACTTCGCTCGGGCTGAACGGATTTCGGCCGGTTCCGTTTGTGCCGAGCGGAGTCGAGGCACCTATTTCACCAGTCTCCGAAGCGGGGAGAGAGTCAGGTTGAGGGGCCCACCTGCGCGCGCTCTGCAGGGGCTCAGTGCTGTGCTGGTCGACCCGACTTCGCTCAGCATCCGAGCCAGCGGGCCGTTAGACAGCCACGCTGCCGCCATGAGTACCGCACCCGCCCCGAATACCCGCTTCATCGTCCCCGCGCTGGCTGCCGTCTACCTGATCTGGGGTTCCACCTATCTGGCGATGCGGATCGCGGTCGAAGGGCTGCCGCCGTTCATGATGGCGAGCAGCCGCTTCATCCTCACCGGGCTCATCCTGCTCACCTTTCTGCGCGTGCGCGGCAAGGCCTGGCCGACGCGCCGCGAGTGGTTGTACGCGACGCCGGTGGGCACGCTGATGTTCGTGCTGGGCAACGGCACGGTGGCGGTCGCCGAGAAACACATCGCATCGGGAGTCGCGGCGGTGGTCTGCGGCACCATGCCGTTGTGGGTCGCGGCGCTGGGCCGGTTCTTCGGTGAGAAGACGACCTCGCGCGAGTGGCTGGCGCTGGTGCTGGGTTTTGGCGGCGTGGCGGTGCTCGGTTTTGGCGGTGAGCTGCGTGCTGAGCCGTTCTCCGCGGTGATTCTGTTTCTCGCGCCGATCAGCTGGGCGCTCGGTTCGTTGCTGACGCGCAAGCTGCCGCTCGCGAAGGGCCTCATGTCGGCTGCCACGCAGATGTTGACCGGTGGCCTGGTGATGTCGGTGGTGAGCGTGATCGCAGGCGAAGAGGTGCCGGTCTCCCCGCCTGCGGCATCGGTGTTCGCCTGGGCCTATCTGGCGGTCTTCGGCTCGTTGGTCGCGTACAGCGCGTACACCTATCTTCTGGCCAACGCGCGGCCGGCCGTTGCCACCAGCTACGCGTACGTGAACCCGGCGATCGCCGTGGCCATGGGCGTGGGCATGGGCGGCGAGCACGCGGGCCCCGAGGTGTTCATCGCCGTCGCGTTGATCATCGCGGCCACCGTGTTGGTCATTCGCAAGCCGGTGCCGGTGATCGAGTCGAAGGCGCTCAGCCCGGTCGGCTCGAAGTAGCTCCTGGGCATTCGGTGGGGGTGGGTCAGCGGCGTACCTCCCCTCGGGCGAAAGGTTGGCGCTGGGGGGGAGGGCCGACGACACTTGTTTCATGGAGCCACTTCCCCACCCACGAGAACGGGCACGACAGCTCGTTCTCGAGAGTTGCCGGGTACTCGGCACGCCGCCCGAGTCGGACTTCGACAATCTGGCCCGGCTCGCCTCGCGCATCGCAGGGTGCCCCATCGGGCTCGTCAGTCTGATCGACGCAGACCGCCAATGGTTCAAGGCGCGCGTGGGCCTTTCCGCTGCACAGACCCCCCGCAGCATCTCGTTTTGTGGTCACGCCGTTCAGCTCGACGCAGAGCTCGTGGTGCCCGACGCCTCGAAAGATGTCCGATTCGCGACCAACCCGCTCTTCACGGGAGAACCGCACGTCGTGTTCTACACAGGCATTCCTCTTCGGGTCGGTGACGAGCGGCTGCCTGTCGGCACGCTGTGCGTCATCGATCACCGGCCCCGGACCCTCGACGAAACCCAAGTCGAGGGCCTGCGCACCATCGCCCGTCAAGTCGAGCTGCTGCTCGAGGGGCGGCTGCGCGAGGCCAAGCTCGAGGAGAGCGAGGCTCGAACGCAGGCGGTCATCGCCACCATGGATGACGGGCTGCTGAGGCAATCAGCTCAGGGCGTGATCGAATGGGCCAACCCGGCCGCTGAACGGATCCTCGGCCTCAGCGCTGCTGAACTCAGCGCTGGCCAGCCCTTTCACCTCTTCCGTCACGACGGCACGATGTTTCCTCCTGCCGAGCACCCCTGGCGGCTCGCGGCTGCCTCGGGCACGCCCGTTCGTCACGTGCTGATGGGCGTCGGCGTCGGGGCTGAGCGCCGTTGGGTTCGGGTCAATGCCAGTCCGATGTTTCGCGATGGGGAGACTCGACCGCACGCGGTGGTGGCTTCGCTTGCCGACGTCACCGAGGTGATTGAACGTCAGCGCGAGCTGGTCGTCGCAAAGGAGTTTGCCGAGCAGGCCGGCCGCGCCAAGGCCGACTTCCTGGCCACCATGAGCCATGAGCTGCGCACTCCGATGAACGGGGTGATCGGCATGACCGACCTGCTGCTCGCCGATTGCCGCGACGAGGCGATGCGCGAGGGCTTGAGCATCGTGAAGGAGAGCGGCCGGGCGTTGCTGCACTTGATCAACGACGTGCTCGACTACTCGAAGATCGAAGCGGGCGGCCGCGTGCTGGTCCCCGAGGCGTTCGAGCTGCACACGCTGGCGAAGGAGACCGCCGCGATCCTCGGCCCTGAGGTGTCACGCAAGAAGCTCTCGATCCATGTCGAGTGCGGCCAGGTCTCCCGCGCGGTCTGGGGAGACGTCGATGCGCTGCGTCAGGTGCTGTTCAACCTGGTGGGCAATGCGGTCAAGTTCACCTCGACGGGCAGGGTGTGCATCAAGGCGCGCGAGCAGGGTGACCAGGTCGTGCTCGACGTCATCGACGAAGGCATCGGCATTCGAGCCGAAGACCTGCCGCGGCTCTTTCAGCGCTTCAGTCAGGCCGAGACGACCACTTCGCGGCGGTTCGGCGGCACGGGGCTGGGTCTGGCGATCTGCCGGCGGCTGGTGGAAGGCATGGGCGGCAGCATCGGGGTCGAGAGCACGCCGGGCGTGGGGAGTTGCTTCACGGTGAAGTTGCCGCTCTCGAGTGCGAACGTGGCGCTCGTCTCGAGGCCGGCGAACGATCAGCCCGTCGCCGAGGTCACGCGCAAACTTCAAGTGCTTCTCGTGGAGGACAACCTCATCAACCAGCGCGTGTGCCTCGGCATGCTCACGCGGCTGGGGCACCAGGTGCAGCTCGCTCGCGACGGCTTCGAGGGCGTGGCCGTGGCGACCGGCGGGCGGTTCGATCTCATCTTGATGGATGTGCAGATGCCGGTGCTCGATGGGCTCGAGGCCACCCAGCAGATTCGCGCTCATGAGCTCGCCCACGGGCTCGTGCGTACGCCCATCTATGCGCTGACGGCGAGCGTGCTCACGGAGGAGCGCAGCGCCTGTTTCGAATCGGGGATGGATCGGGTGCTGCTCAAGCCGCTGACGCTCGACGTGCTGCAGCGGTCACTCGAGTGCGATTGACTGCGTAGACCTGCGGGAGACCCTCAATCGAGGCGGTAGTTGACCCTCAGACCGCCGATGACCGTATGTCGATCGGTTCCCGCAAGAGGCCGGGTCGCCGCGAGCTCGATGCCCAGCTTCCCGATGGCAAACCGGAACGCGACCGTCGGAGCGAAGTAGCTCAAAGGGCCCAAACGCCCGGTGAGATCGAGCACCAACCCACCCCACTTGAAGGGCGTGAACTGAGCGCCGGCGATCAGCACCACACCGCCCCGAGGCAAAGACGCCGCGCGGCCGATCGCACCTGAGAGGTCGCCTCCGAGATAGCCGTGCACCTCGAGCCATTCCTGGGGCCGCCACGAACCAGAGGCACCCAGCTCGCCGCCGATCAACCGCGCTCCGGGGATCTCGAACGACGTCGGCAGCAGCAACCGCGCGCTCACCGAGCCCACGAAGGTCTGACTCTGCGTGAGCACCTGCGTCGCGCCGGCGGTCATGTTGCCCAGCGTCAACTGCGTCGAGGCGAGCACCGCGTTGACCGCGTAGTTGAAGTTCACCGCCTCGAGCGTGGCGAAGATCTCGGTGGTGGGGCGCAGGGCCCACGAGCCGTAGAGCAGGCCGTTCACGCTCACCGAACCGTAGAAGTCGGGCGTGTCGATGATGGCTCCGAAACGCGCGCCGAGGCCCACTTCGCTGCGGGGGCAGGCACGGCGGCCCGTGGCCACGTCGGCCTCCGCATAGCCCAACGCGATAGGACCTTCGTTGAGCCCCTTCGACTGCCAGGCGTCACACGCCATCGGCGCAGGCTCTGTACCCAGCGAGACGAACGTCAACAGCACCAGGGCGTTCACTGCTGTGCTCCCTTCGCGCCGGGGGCGGTGAAGACCCCATCGGCGTTCAAATCGAGGATGAACGGGTTGGTGAAGGCCAGCGGGTACCCGTTGGTGATGGCCGCGTAGTCGTAGCCGGTCTCACCCCGTTTCGGCCTGGGGGGATCCGCCAGGGGGCCGATCTTCGCGCCTGCTTTCACGTCGGACGCGTCGACCACGCCGTTGCCGTCGTTGTCGGTGGTGTCGGGCATGCCGTCTTTCGCCCCTTCGAGGCCGCCACCGAGATCGCCCGCGAGCAGCAGGGGCTTGCCCGCTTCGATGACCAACCACGCATCACCCGTCACGCCTGCGATGAGCTCGCTGAGCGCGACCTGCCCTTCGTAGCGCACCAGGCTCCCCGTCTCGGCGAAGGGATCAGCCGGCAGCGGCAGGCCGCCGATCACTTTCTTCACTTCGCCGTTCACGATGAAGCGAACCTCTTCGACCGGAATCCACGGGGCTGACGAGACCCTCACCTTCACGGTCGCACCCGAAGCAGGCGAGAAGGGAACGAGCGAGAAGGCGCGGCCCCCGATCGTCGCGTCGATGATCGGGCCGTTGGTGCCCAGGGAGCGGCCTTCTTTGAGCGCGCGGTTGAAGGTGACGATGTCGAACGCGGTCCCGCCTGCAGACGTGGTGGCGACGAGGTTCTGCGGCATGCCCACGGTGTTGTCGGTCAACGAGTGCGAGTCGGAGTTGGCCGTGCCCGTCTTCAAGACCCCCTGGCTCAGCGAGTAGTGCCAGAACGCGCGGTACTGGAGGAACAGCCCGTTGTCGGTGCCGTTCATCACTTCTTGCGCGTGGTGCGCGTTGTTGGCGAAGGTCGAGCCGCTGGGCGTACGCGCGAAGAACGCCTGGCGCGTGCCGTCGTCGCCCGCGGGCAGGTTCTTGGTGAGGTCCATGAAGATCGCGCGGGGGAAGCCGAGATCGCGGCCGAACTCAGGGTCTGCCCAGGGGTGGTTGAGCTCGATGAAGGGCTCGGCGCTGAACAGGTTCTTCGTGCGCTCGAAGAGCTGGCCGGGCTCGACGCGTTCGTCATAAGGCCCGCCGTTGCGGGGCAACGAGGGGTCGTACTTGATGGGCCAGAAGTTGTAGTGGCCGATGACCAGCGGGAAGCCGTAGCCGGGCACGGTGAGGAAGGGAATGTGGCCGGTCGTCTCGAGGCCCACCACCGTGGCCAGCGAGTTCTGCAGCCCTAAGTCGCGCACGATGCGTGCGTAGTCCTGCACCACGTCGTGGTCGGTCGAGATGACCACGTCGAGATCCGACGCCGCGAACGAGAGCACGCGATCGACATCGGGGATGGAGCTGTCGAAGCTGGCCGCGCCGTGCACGTGCAGATCGGCCGCGAGCACACCCGCGGGTTTGAGCGGCAGCTCACGCAGCGAGAACGAGACCAACTGCGGGCCACCCGTCACCTCGACGGTCTGCTTCGCCAAGGTCCAGTACGGGCCGTGGAACGCGTAGATGTCGAAGCGGCCCACCGGCACGTCGGCCGTCGCGACTCCATCGTGCACCAGCACGCGGTTGCAGGCAGGCGACGCACCGGCAGGAGAACCGAGCCACGGCGCGCACGTCGCAAAACGGCCATGCAGGGTGCCCACCACCTTTGCCACTTCGGTCTCGTCCACCGAAATGAGGAACAGCTCGGCGTCGATGAGCGACAGGGTGTTCGCCTCTTCCACGCGGAAGGACAACGAGCCGGTCGAAGGCAGCACGAAGCTGCCGAGATCGGTGTCGCCGCCCAACGAGGCGTACTCGCGCTCGACCTGCTTGCGGCCGTACGCGTGCGCCTCGACCACGTAGCTCTTCCCCGCAGGCACGCGCGCAGAGAAGGTGCCATCGGCTGCAGGCACCAACTGCGTCCAGGGCACGCGCTTTTCGAGGGCGGTGGTGAGCGTGCCTTCGGTGATGATCACGCTGGCCTTCCGCTCGGAATCGAACGAGGCGCTGCCCATGCGCTCCACCTTGCCGGTCAGGGTGATGTACTGCTCGCCCAGCACCTGCTTGCGGATCTCCAGCGCGAGATCGATCGCGCCCTCGACGCCCTTCGATTCAGCCACCGCGAGGTAGCGCTCGTAGATCAGCGAACCGCGGGGCATCACGACCTGGCGCTTCAAGCCTGCAGCCGAGATCTGATCGCTGTGAAACCCTTCGAGCGTCTTCTCGGTGCAACTGGCCAGCGCGATCGCCGAGATCTGCTCGTCGCTCGAGTGGCTGGCAGCGGCGAAGTAGGGGAACTCGCGATACGCGGCGTTGATGGTGGTCAGCCCGAACGACGCGTGCACGAAGCCTTCTCCTGCCACCGGCGCGAAGGGGAGCGACTCGCGGCCCGACCAGTAGAAGCCGTCGACCATGCTCCAGGTCTGGGTGTTGGTAGAGCCGTTGAGGATCTCGGTGCGCACGCGAACGCCGCGATCACACGGGGTCAGCTCGTAGCGGGTGACGATGGGCACCGACGCAATGCCATCGAGCGTGCCTTTCACCTGCACTGCCACCCGCGCGGGCCGCTCGTCGATGATCTCGAGCGAGGTGTAGAACGCCGCGTCGCGCGGCAGCAGGCCGACCACCTGGAACACGTTGTTGACGGTGTCCTTGTTCTTCCCGTGCGGAGCGAGATCGAGGATCGAGCCGCCGTTGGGGTCGAGGAAGTTCTGCGTGCCGATGTTGGCGATCACCACGTCGACGAAGCCGTTGGAGAGCTTCACGTCGCCCACGGTGCCCAGGCCGTTCAGGCCGCCGGGGCGCTGGGTGACCGAGTCGATGGGCGCCACGCGCAGCAGCTCGCTGAGCGCAGGCTCGCAGGTGAAGGCGACTTTGGGGCAGGGCTGCGGCACGCGGCAGTTGGGCTCGCCGTTGAGGCAGCCTTCTTTCTGGCAACCGGTCAGACCGAGTGCTGCGAGCCCAACGAGGGCGACGACGAACTGCTTCATGGGAAAGCCTCCAACCCGTGCGCGGCGTGGCACGAGTCACCGATCAGATCGAGATACACCTGTTTCTGCGTCTTCTTGAGCTGATCCATCTGCTCGAGCGCTTTCATTTCTTCGAGCGCCCGCACCGCGAGGTCGAGAAAAGCCTTCGCGCGGTTGAGGTCTTGCTTCTGCATCGAGGTCGGCTTGAAGCCGAAGTCGTCGCGGAAGTGGGCCACCGTCTCGAGCCAGTGACCGTAGAACTTCACCATCTGCACCAGCACCGGCAGCTTGAACTGCGGCATCGAGGTGATGGCCTGCTGGTACGCCGCTTCGTATTGCCGACGCTCCGACTCGAGCCGGTAGAAGTGAATGGCGATCTGCGTGTCGAGACGGGCGGCCCAGCGCTTCTTGACCGCGGGGTGGCGCGCCCAGGCCAGCACGCCCTGTACGAAGTGGAGCCCGCCGCACGAGTGCGCGTAGAGGCCCTGCTTGCGCTTGGCGACCTGGGGGAGGTGCTGCTCCATGCCGGCTTTGATCTCGGCGGTCTCGAGCTCCAACTCGGCCAGCGCGTCGTCGAAGACGGTGTCGAGGCTGATGGTCTGCCCGTCGCCCGTCTTCCACGACGTGCCCGGCTTCTCGGTGACCGCGAAGACACCCAGCGTCCAGCCCACGTCGCGCCAGTACTCGGGCACCTGCGGGCTGTGGCGGAAACCGACCTTCGCCGAGTCGAGCAGTTGCTTCAACGTGACCGGCCCCCATGAAGCCTGCACTTTGGTGCTCAACGGCAACTTCGCGTCGGCCACCATCGCCTTGATGTTCAAGTTGGTGTGCGGCTCGATCGGCGTTCCGTCGGCGCCGTAGCGAAGGAAACCGAAAGGCGCGCCCACGCCCGCACCGCCGTCGGGCAACGTATTGCGCAGCAGAAAGTCGTGAATGATCACGTCGACGGCCTTGCGCCCGTCATTTGCAAGGAAGGTCGGGCCCAGGGCCTTGATGCCGTGAGCCAGGGCCCAGGGATTGGTCGAATCAGCGGCCCACAGGAGGCAGTGCGTGCGAAGAACCTCGGCAGCGTGTGACTTTGTTGGCGGTGTGACCGCCAGTGAAAGGGACAGCAGCAGCACTGTGACCATGGGACCCCTTTACTCCACTGTGACGCTTCTCGAGGTTGGGTATAAGCACGGGCGCTCCCCTGCGGCCGTTGGGACGAGCAACACCGACGGGAAATCACCACGATGAAGATGTTCCGGATTCTCTTGCTGGTGCTGGCGGCGTTGCCGACGGGCGCCGCCTGGGCTCAATACACCGCCACGCCGCAGGCCGGCATTCCGTACCCCGCGCTCACCAACGCGGTGCCCGTGCCTCTGACGGCGCCGGGTATGAACGACCCGAAGGATCGCGGCCGGGTGACCATTCCCATCGGCTTCAGCTTTCCCTTCTACAACCGGGTCTACAGCCAGATCACCGTGACGGCGAACGGCCTGCTGTTCCTCGAGCCTTCGTCGGCGGCGAACAACGTGTCTGACTTTGGCGCGAACGTCGCCATCCCGAGCGGAGTCGAGCCCAACGGCCTCATCGCCCCCTTCTGGGACGATCTCATCGGCAACAACCCCACCAGCGTCCTGCAGACGGAAGCGGTCACGGGCGCCAATGGACAAGGCCTGGCCATCGAGTTCAAAGACTGGAACCGCGCCTTCGCCACCTACTTCCTGAACTTCCAGGTGCGGCTGTGGGCCAACGGCACCATCGAGTTCTTCTACGGAACCATGACGGGTGCCGGCACGAGTACAGCCACCATCGGTATCGAGTCTCCGTCCGGCTCCACCGGCACGCGCGGGCTGACCACGTGTTTGGCCGACTGCAACGCCGTTGAGACTTCATCGGTCCCATCGAGCTTCGATCCCAGCCGGAGCGGCACGCCCATCAGCTACATCAAGTTCGGCCCGCCCCCGGGCGTCGATCTGCAGGCCCTCACGCTGCGCGTCGATGGCATCACGCAAGATGGGGGCAGCCTCAACATCGGCACCACCGTCACCATGCGCAACTTCGGCACGTTGCCCAGCGGCACCTTCAGCTACGGCGTGTACCTCTCGCAGGACACCCTCTTCGACGTGAGCGACGTGCAGTTGCTGCCGACGCCGGTCGGTCCGTTCTCCTTGCCTGCGCTCGCGGTGACCAGCAACACGCACACGGGCTCCTTGCCGAGGCCCGATGGTGGCTCCTGGTACGTGATCGCCGCGATTCCTCCGCTGCCCGATGGTGGTGAGACGAACGTCTTCAACAACGTGATCGCCTCGTCCGTGCCGTACGCCGGCGGGGTGGATCTGATCGCCGAGTCGGTGAGCCCTCCGCCGATCGCGGGCCCGGGTGACCTGGTCAACCTGCAGGTCGCGTTCAGCAACCAGGGCTTTGAGCCCGCCGGCAACGTGGGCGTCAAGCTGTACGCCTCGGTCGACACCTCGTTGTCTGCCGACGATCGCTTGCTCACCACGCAGACCTTGAGCGTGCTGGGAGGTCAGCAGGTCGTTCAGCCGATCAGCTTCACCCTCTCCGGCGCGACGCCTGCTGATGATTACTTCATTCTCATGCAGCTCGATGACGGGCCCGATGCGGGGGCGATCTCCGAGCGCAGTGAGCTCAACAACATCGCCGCGTCGGTCACGCAGATGCAGGTGCGCCAGGCCGATCTCGTGGTCACCGCCGTGCGCGTGCTGCGGGCTGCTGCGCCCTTCGATGAGCTGCCCTCCGTCTTCTTCGGAGAAGCCACGCGCTTCGAGGCCTTCGTCTCGAACGTGGGCGGCGCCACCGCGCCCAACGTGCGCGTCGCCTTCTTCATGTCTGACAACGAGTCGCTCAACGCGGTGACCGACCCTCTGGTGGGTACGGTGCCCAATCTCTCGTTCGTACCCGGAGAGTCACGCTGGGTTGCTTTGCCGAGCGCCGTCGTGCCCAGCACCAGCACCACCGGGCAGCCGCTGGGCGTGCAGCCGTACTTTTTCTTCGGAGCGGCCACGGGCATCGGCCTGGCCGAGGAGAACCCGGGCAACAACTTCGAGAAGTCGCGGCCCACCGTGGCGCGCACGCCGGCTCCGAACCTGTTGCCGGTCGAGATGCAGACGCCTTCGCGCGCTGGTGCGGGTGAGCTCGTCGCCGTCTCGCGCACGCTCACGAACCTGGGCAACCGCAACAGCACGGGCGCGAAGTACCGCTTCTATTTGTCGGCCAACCCCATCATCACTGCTGATGATCAGCCGTTGATGCGGGTGACTCCGACAGGCGAGGTGCTCGACGGAACCGTGCCGACGCTGGCCGTGGGGCAGCGTGATTCGGCGGTGGAGATCCTCCGGTTGCCGCAGACCATCGCCACCGCGCCGTGGTTCATCGGCGTGTTGATGGATCCCGAAGGGCTGATCGCCGAGGCCGAAGAGGCAGACAACGGGCTTGCGGGCACGCGCACCGACGTGGTGACGCAGTCGCTCACCATCGGCACGCCGTACCTTCCCGACGCGACCATCACGCTGCCGTACTCCGTGCAGTTGGTCGGGCAGGGGAGCGCGGGCCCGTACACCTTCGTGCTGGTCGACCCGGGCTCCTTGCCCCCCGGGCTGACGCTCTCGAGCGCGGGGCTCATCAGCGGCGTGCCGACGCAGGCAGGCGCCTTCAACGCGTTGATCGAAGTGCAGGCCAACGGCCGAGCGGTGCTCGTGGCGCGGCCTCTTCGGGTCGCTCCCCTGACCGCTTCTCTGTCGATCAGCGCGCGGGCGCTCCCGGCGCCGACCCGTTTCGTTCCGTATCGGGCAGCGCTCGGTGCGGTGGGCGGCGTGGGTGCCTACCGGTATCAGCTCATCAGCGGCATTCTGCCCGCGGGGCTGACGCTCTCATCAGAAGGCGAGATCACCGGCACGCCGACCGATGCGCTGGGCACGACGCGCATGTTCGTCATTCGGGTCGTCGATTCGATCGGCAACGTCGATGAGCGCGCCTTCGTGGTGACCGTGGTCGACAGCGCGCCCTTCACCATTCAGACGCGCTCGTTGCCTGATGGCCTGATTGGCACGGAGTACGTGCAGTCGCTCTTCGCGGTGAACCCCAGCGGGGCGGCGGTCTCGTTGCCCGTCACCTGGAAGGTGATTTCGGGTGAGCTCCCCGTGGGCTTCGGGCTCGAGCCTTCTTTGAGCGACACGCTGGTGATTTCGGGCACCCCCAGTCGCCCGGGTCGCTACCGCTTCACCATCGAAGCAGTCGACGGCCAGGGCCGCACCGACGCGTACACGTACTTCATCTTCATCGCCTCGGGCTCGATCACCTCGAGCGTGACGGGCACGAGCCTCGTGCGGCCCGGAGAAGCTGCGACGGTCACCTTCAGCGCGACGCCGCTTCCCCCGGGCGCGAAGTGGTACTGGCGCGACGGTCGGCTGCCCCCGGGCGTGAGCTGGAATGAAGACGGCACCGTGGGTGGCACCGTGCCCACCGACGCGCCGCTGGGCGTCTACACCTTCAGTCTCGGCGTGGGCCTCGCGCCTGATCAGCTGCTCTCGATGGCCAGTTGGTCCATCGAGGTGAACCCTGAGAAGACGAGCAAGGCGACCTGCTCGGCGAGCGGTGGCACGTTGCTTTGCCTCGCGACCTTGCTGCTCCTGAAGCGCCGGAGAAAGACGACCCGGTGACTTCGCGTGCCCGGCCGCTGGTCATCACGTTGCTGCTGCTGTCGGGTGCGACGGGGCTCGTCTACGAGCTGACGTGGTCGAAGCGGCTGGCGAACCTGCTCGGCAACACCGGGCAGGCGCACGCGATCGTCTTGTCGACGTTCATGGGCGGGCTGGCGCTGGGCGCGTTTCTCTTCGGCCGAAGGGCTGATCGTTCGAAGCGGCCGCTCTCGCTCTACGGCGTGTTGGAGCTGGGCATCGGGCTGTACGCGCTCGCGTTCCCCAAGGTGCTGGAGATCGCGGGCGAGCTCTATCTGCGCATCGCGCCGGGGTTGAGCGGGGCGCCGCGGTTGTCTGCGCGGCTGGCGCTGGCGGCCTCTGCGTTGCTGATCCCCACGCTGCTGATGGGCGGCACGTTGCCGGTGTTGATGCGTCACCTGACCGAGAAGCTCGGCTCGGCGCGCCGGGAGCTCTCGATTCTCTACGCGGTGAACAGCCTCGGTGCGTCGGTGGGCTGTCTGTTCGCCGGCATGCTGCTGGTGCCCGGCCTGGGCCTGGGAATTTCGGAGCGCCTGGCCGCGATGGTCAACCTGCTGCTCGGTCTGGCGGCGCTCGCGGCGGGGTGGAACCGGCTCGCCACGCCTTCTGAGAGTTCGCAGAGCACCGGAGAGGTGCCTGCGTTCGGGTTGAGCGCGGTGCGCGCGGCGTTGGTGGGTACGGCGCTCGCGGGCTTCACCTCGATGACCTACGAGACGGTGTGGATCCGGGTGCTGTCGATCGTGCTGGGCGGCACCAGCTACGCGTTCACGCTGATCCTCACCGCGTTCATCCTCGGCATCTCGCTGGGCAGCTTCTGGCTCTCCACGCGGCCCGATGAAAATGCGCTGCGTACGTTCGGGCGGCTGCAGCTTGCGCTGGTCTTCGCGGTGCTGATCTCGATGACCGCGTATGCGCGGCTGCCGTACGCGTTCATGCAGGTGCACGCTCGGCTCGATCACGGCCCGCAGACGTGGGGTACGTACCAGGTGCTCAGCTTCCTGGTCTGCGGTGCGTTGTTGTTGCCGCCGACCTTCCTGCTCGGGGCGAGTTTTCCCGCGGCAGCCCGCGTGGCCCTGCGCGCGATGTCTGACGTCGGCGCGCGCCTGGGCACCACGTATCTGTGGAACACCATCGGCACGGTGAGCGGCGCGTTGCTCGGAGGGCTCGTGCTGCTGCCGCTGATTGGGCTCGAGGGCACGCTCGCGCTGGCGCTGGTGGCGAACCTGATCGCTGCGGGCTGGGCGTTGTTGGCCGACGGCTCGGGCGTGGCTCGGAAGCAGGCGCTCTCGTTGCTGGTGCCCGCGGCCGTGGCCCTGGTGCTGGCCGTGGTGGGCACCTCGGGGTGGGCTTCCACGCTGGCGGCGTCGGGGCGATATCGCGAGTGGAACCGCAGCTTCGAGAGCTACGCGCAGTTTCTCGAAGAGGTGAAGGCGCGCAGCACCATTCGCTTCTATCGGGACGACGTGTTCGCCTCGGTGCTCGTCGGCACGCAGGACGACGATCGCCGCTACCTGCGCATCAACGGCAAGGTCGACGGCTCGAACGGTACCGACATCGACACGCAGATTCTGGCGGCGCACCTCGGCGTGCTGATGCACCCGCGCGAAGTGAAGCGGGTGCTGCTGGTCGGCGTGGGCGCAGGCATCACAGCGGGCTCGTTGCTCGCGCACCCCATCGAGCGGCTCGACGTGGTGGAGATCAGCCCTGCCGTGGTGGAGGCCGCAGCGATCTTCAAGCCGGATCACCACGACGCCTTCAACGATCCGCGCTGCGTGGTGCACATCGAAGACGCGCGCACGTTCCTTCAGCTCTCGACCGAGCCGTACGATCTGATCGTCAGCGTGCCGAGCAATCCCTGGGTGTCGGGCGTGTCGGGGCTCTTCTCGAAGGACTTCTTCGAGATGGCGAAGAGCAAGCTCGCGCCGGGTGGGCGGCTGGTGCAGTGGATTCACACCTACGAGTCTTCGGTCTCATTGGTGAAGCTGGTGGTGCGCACGCTGCGTGGTTCGTTCGAACACGGCACCACCTGGGTGGGGCCCGATGATCTCGTGCTGGTCGCCAGCCGCGAGCCGCAGGACTTCGATCTGCAAACGCTCACCGCTCGCATGGCGCAGCCCAGAGTGAGGGCTGACCTCGCGCGCATTCACCTGCAGTTGCCGACGACTTTGCTCGGGCGGCAGGTGCACGGCGACGAAGCGCAGAAACGTTTCGGTGGGGAAGGGCTGGTCAACACCGACGATCACAACCTGCTCGAGTACGGCTCGCCCATCGCCTACTTCGTGGCCGCTGACGTGCGCGTGCCCGATTCACGGCGCCTGCCGGAAGAGCGCGGCTCTCTCGAGCTGTCGAAGGTGCTCGCGGGTCGTTCGCTCTCGTTCGACGAAGCGAAAGATTTGTACGCGAGCCTCTCGTGGGTGCACCCGCCCGATGATCCGCTGGTGCGTGCGGCGGCCGCGGCGTGGTTCGAAGCCGACGTGACTTCCCTCGAAGCAGCAGGCGCCTTCGCGGCGGCGGCGTTGCGGCAAGGCGACGTGCTGCGCGCGCGGGAAGTGCTCAAGCCGTTCATCGATCGCGAGGTCGATTCACCCGACGTGCTGGCGACGTGGCTCGAAGCGACGCGGCGGCTTTCGACGCGCGAGGGTGCGCCGTGGCACACTGCTTCGGCAGACGTCGCAGACGCGGAAATGCGGGCCCGTAAATCACTCAGCACACATCCCGAGCATGTGCGTCTGGGTGAGTTGTTGGCGCAAACAAAGCCGTAAGTTGCTGGTCTTCTTTGCGAATTGGGCTCCGAAGGCCGCATCCTCCCGATGACGTATGGAGGGAGCGCTCGGCATCTTCGATACTCTTCTCATCAAACGGCGCCCTGCTGATGGGGCCTTCAACAAGGAGCGACACCATGGCGAAGCTCAACAAGCAGATGGCTCTCAAGAAGTCCCGCGGTCAGGGCATGACGGAATACATCATCATCGTTGCGCTCATCGCGATCGCGGCCATCGGCGTGATCACGCTCTTCGGCGACAACATCAAGGCGCTGTTCGGCATGTCGGCTGACGCCCTCGCCGGCGACACGCAGGTCGAGAAGCGCACCAGCAAGTCGCAGGGCAAGCTCGAGAAGAAGAAGCTCACCGACTTCGCCAAGGAAAACGCGGGTTACTGAGAAGTTCTCAGTTCCTGTCGTACCAAGTGCCGCTCCCGCGAAAGCGAGGGCGGCATTTTTGTGTCTCGGGGGGAGGGCATAACCATGCTCTAGATCGCACCAGTGAAAACCCGCTGGCCATTTCTCTTAGCGGGCCTCGTGCTGGTGGTCGTCTTCCGAGAGCTCTTCTCCGGCGCCGTACAAGCAGGCCGAGATCTCTCAGCGCACGTCTTCCCCGAAACCTTCTTCCTGATCTCGCAGTGGACGCGCGGCAAAATCCCGCTCTGGCTACCGAACGCGCGTCTGGGTCAACCCTTCGCCGCGTTGCTCTACACACAAGTCTTCTACGCCCCGCGCATCATCACCGGAGTCCTCTTCGGTCACGTGCTCGGCCCGAACGTGATGCACCTGTTCCACGCGGCCTGGGGATTCTGCGGCCTCTGGTTCGCGGCCCGTCGCTTCGGCCTGACCCGAGCAGCCTCCTTCATCGCCGCAGCGCCGTTCGCGCTCTCTCCGTTCTTCACCGAGTTCGCGCAGAACCTGTCCTTCGCTTCCGGAGCCGCCTGGGCCGGGTGGACATTGTGGGCCGCTGAAGGACTCCGCCGAGCACCCGCATTGCGCACGAGTGCATGGCTCTCTGGAATTCTCGGCTTCGCCTTCCACGCAGGTTCACCCGAGATGTGGCTCTGGCAGGCGCTGCTCGCGATGTTCGTGCTGGCGCGTACGCGAAGGTCACTGGGGTGGGGCGCTCTCTCATTTACCTGGGCTGGTGCCCTCAGCGCGATCGTCGCGTTGCCCGCCTTCGAGCTCACCCGGGAGTGGACGAAGCCCGGAGCCCTCGCGAGTGGTGCAACGGAGTGGTCGCTCTCGTGGGCGCAGCTGCTCTCGATCGGAATCCCCGGAGCTGACCTGCCGCGCAGCGGTGGCTACTGGGGCGGTGACGATCAGCACTTCTTGTTCACGCTCTTCATCGGCTCGACCGCGCTGCTGCTCGCGCTGTTGGGTGTGACCGTTCGCCGTGCGAGGCCGGTGCTCGCGCTGACTGCGCTGTGTCTCGTGCTCGCGCTGGGCAAACACCTTGGCCTCTCTGAACTGCTCTTGAAGGTGCCGCCGTTTCGGTTGTTCCGGTACCCGGTGAAGTACGCAGTGGGTGGCTTGTTCGGCATGTCGGTGCTCGCGGGTTTCGGAGCACGGCGGCTGGTCGCGCTCTCACGTAGCGGCAGACCCGAAGCGGCGATCGCGATGCTCGGGTTTGCGGTCGGGATCGCCCTGAGCGCGCGCTGGTCGTGGGCTCGGGAGGGATTTCGCGCAGGTGCTCCGTGGCTGGTGCTCGCGGCTGCGACGATCTTCATCGCCCGAAAGCACCCGCGGCTGCTCGCCTTCGCGGTGGCGGCTGAGTTGATGTTCGTGCCCATCGAACGTTGGGAGCGCCTGCCCGCGTCCGAGCTGATGCGTGCTTCGCGACTGGCTCCATTGTTGGCGGGGGCAGGGCGGCTCTCGATTCGCGTCGATCTCGATGACGTCGAGCACGAAGCCTGCGGCCCGTGGGACAGCGAGACGGATCCACTGCTCGAGGGCAGTGATCGACTCGCTGCACTTCGTTTCGTCGAAGAAGGTCTGCACGCGGTCGGTGGTTACGGCTTCCGCGAACCGTGGCGACTGAAGGCCGCGTTCGCGCATGGCAGTGGTGCGTTTCAGGTCGCGGGCGTGAACACGTTCGTGCGCGAGACGTGGGCGCCTGCTCCGCCGTTGGTGAACTCGGTGACGCCGACGCCGATCGAAGACGTGTGGATCTGGAAGGCGCCGGCTGCGTTGTCGCGGGGCTTCTTCGTTTCGGGCGTGCGGGCAGGGACTGACGAGGAAGGGTTTGCGGCTCTCGATTCGCCCTCGCAGTTGTCTCGCGAGATCGTCGTGGATCGAGCGACTGCCGTGCCCAGCGTGCCTTGCGATTCAAAGGTGACCACGGTGGACGTGAGCGCGGTTCAGGTCGAGCAGCAGCTCACCGCCTGCGCACCCGGAGCGGTCGTGCTCGCAGACGCCTGGTACCCGGGCTGGGTCGTCGAGGTCGACGGGCAGCCTGCTGACGCGCTGCGTGCGTGGGGCTTCGTTCGTGCGGTGCAGGTGACCGCTGGGCCTCACTCGATTCGGTGGAGCTATCGGCCCTGGTCTTTCCGCCTCGGTGCCGGGCTATCGCTGCTCGCGCTGATCGGTCTCATCGTGGCGCTTCGGAAATTGCCTTGAGGAACGAACGTGTTCGGGATCTGCCCTGAGGCGCCCCCCGCAGGCCTCACTGCCTCGGACGAAGTGTGATTCTGACCGATCGAGAACCGCTCACCGCGCCAAAGGAACAACCCACCGTTCGCATCGACAGGGTTGGCCGAAATAGAAATGACTCCAATCACCGGTCTCCCCGAGCTCAGTCGAGGGGGCACTGACCGCCCGAAGGCGAGGTAATCCCTCGACTCCGCTCGGGATGAACGGTGGGCGCTCCTTATTTCGATCAACCCTGCGAGC